>JBLHWN010000015.1:0-12731 GCA_047629175.1 Minisyncoccia bacterium | reverse complement strand
CCTTGGGTGAACTTATTATAACCGGGCCTCTTTATTAGATATTTTGCACTCCAACGGAATGTTCCAGGTCAGGTCTTCGGATGGTGGTGGGTTTCAAAAGCACTGTATGCTATTGATATTGCAGATGCACGAGCACGTATCTTGCCTTTGTTAGGTGTCAAGATGGTCATGATTGGGCATATCTCCTAGGGCGAACAAGTCTTTTGAATCAAGATATCCTTATTTCAAAGCTTATTATTATTATTCCATTTGGGATTACCGCTTATATGATTCATCTCATTTATCGGTATTGGAAACTCCAGCAAGTCAGAATACTTTCTTAGGGTTTTTTATTTTGTTTAATTATGTAGAATACTTCCTATGTCAAACGGATCTATTCTACGTTTTGAAGACGTAACCTTTAAATACTCAGAAATTCATACTATCCTCGATGAGGTGAATTTTTCAATTCGCCGTGGTGCGAAAATTACCCTTATGGGACAGAACGGTGCAGGGAAGTCTACGATCTTTAAAATGGTCATGGGTGAACTTGAAATCAATGAGGGTGATATTCATATTGCTCATAAGGCAAAGATTGCTATAGCTCGTCAGGTAATTCCTCAAGATCAAATGGAGGTAACTCTTCGTGACTATTTTCAAAACCAATTTGAAGAAACGGTGTACGACATTGACCCTCGTATTGATACAGTGTTAGAAATTGTTAACCTTAAAGCTAACAAGGAACAAACCATTCGTGATTTCTCAGGAGGGCAACAAGCTCGGATTCTTCTAGCCTCTGCTCTAATTCAAAACCCTGATATTCTGCTGTTGGATGAGCCCACAAACAACTTGGATACTGATGGAATTAATCACCTCACTGATTTTTTAGCGAACTACAACAAGACGGTTATTGTTATTAGTCATGATGCTGATTTCCTAAACGCCTTTTCAACAGGTGTTTTGTACTTGGATATTTTTACTCAAAAGGTTGAACTCTATACTGGGAATTACCACGATGTGGTTGAGCAGATTGGTTTGCGTGTTATCAAGGAGAAAAGTAAAAACGCTCGACTGGAAAAAATAATTCAAGAAAAGAAAGACAAGGCTAACTTCTTTGCAAACAAAGGAGGGCGATTACGTGCGTTGGCAAAACAAATGCGTGAAGACGTTGATGATTTTGAAGACAACAAGGTAGACGTACGTCGTGAAGATAAGACGATCCGTAACTTTAAAATTCCTCATCAAAAAAATGTTACAGGTAGTTTGATGGATATCACCTCATATACTCGCATGAACGCTAAATTCAAAGAAGAACGACGTGATGCAAAAATTTCTATTCGAAAGGGTCACCACCTGCGGATTATTGGTCCAAACGGAATTGGAAAGACAACCTTGCTGGAAAAAATGGCAAAAGGAAAAGACGAAGGAGTAGAAATTCATTCAGAAGTACGCGTTGGATACTATCGGCAAGACTTCCGAGGTTTAGATTTTAAAAACACCGTTTACCAAGAATTAGCGAGTGTTATGCCTATTGAGGATGAACATAAGCTTCGTGCTGTGGCATCAACCTTCTTGATTGGGTCAGATCAAATTTTTAATAAAATAGGAACCTTGTCAGAAGGGCAGAAAGGACTTGTTGCATTTGCTCAATTAGTCTTGCTTGAACCAGGACTCTTAGTATTAGACGAGCCAACTAATCATATTAATTTTAGGCATCTTCCTGTGATTGCAGAAGCATTGCATGATTATGAAGGAGGAATGATTGTTATTAGTCACGATGGCGAGTTTATGGAGGATATTAGAATTGATGAAACCTTTGATTTAGCAAAGACTAAATAAAAAGAGCTTAAGGCTCTTTTTATTTCGAAAACCAAAGGCCCTTTCATACTGGGTCGGAACATATGTCTGATTTGTTTTCTAAAACTCTCCGCATAATGCAAACATAGTCGCTGGACTTCTTATTTCCACAATCTATGGTAGGATAAACAACATTATGGAAATGAGAAACATTGCAATTATTGCACACGTAGACCACGGGAAAACAACTTTGACTGATGCGATTCTGGAACAGACCGGAATGGTTGAGCGAGGGGTATCAATGGATTCAAACGATCTTGAAAAAGAGCGTGGTATTACTATTTACGCAAAGAACACGTCGATTATGTACAAAGACACCAAAATTAACATTTTGGATACACCAGGTCATGCGGACTTTGGTTCTGAGGTTGAGCGAGTACTTCGTTCGATTGATTCAGTGCTACTTATTGTTGATGCTGCAGAAGGTCCAATGCCGCAAACTAAATTTGTATTGAAGAAATCACTTGAACTTGGTCTTAAGCCAATTCTTGTTTTAAACAAGATTGATAAGCCAGCAGCAGATGTTGAAAAGTCACAAGAGGAAGTATATGAATTATTCCTAGACCTAGGAGCTACTGACGAACAATTAGATTTTAAAACTGTTTACGCTATTGGGCGAGATGGAGTTGCTTCACTGTCTATGAATGATGAAATGAAAGATCTTACACCACTATTAGATCTTGTGCTTGAGGTTGTGCCAAACGTATCTGGTGCTGACTTAGTTGCAAAACCACTACAAGGACAAGTATTTAATCTTGCATATGATAATTTTCTAGGACGTATGGGAATTGCTCGTATTTATGAAGGAAGCGTAAGATTAGGTCAAAATATTTTCTTAAAGACTGAAGACCAGAAAATTACTGGAAAAATTGCGAAATTATTCTCATTTAAAGGTTTACAACGTATTGAAGTAGACGAGGCAGTAGCAGGAGATATTGTTATGATATCTGGTATCCCTGATATTTTTATTGGACAAACTATTCTCCCAGAGGATTCTGATAATCTACTACCAGCAATTTCAGTTGATGAACCGACAATCTCAATGAATATGTTTGTTAATGATTCACCTTTTTCAGGAAAGGTTGGAAAATACCTAACATCACGTCAGATCCTTGATCGACTTGAAAAAGAACTGGAAATTAACGTAGGACTAAAAATTGATACATCAGCTGGGTCAACTTTCAAAGTATACGGACGAGGAGAACTCCACATTGCTGTATTGATTGAAAATATGCGCCGTGAAGGATTCGAGCTCGCTGTATCTCAGCCAGAGGTAATTATTAAAGAAGTTGACGGTAGAAAACAAGAACCATTTGAAGAAGTAACGATTTTGGTTCCCGAAGCATTCTCTGGGTCAGTAATCGATAAGCTTGGTAAGCGAAAAGGAATCATGAATGATATGCTTACTGAAAACGGACAGACACGTATGGTCTTCTCAGTGCCAACACGAGGGCTGCTAGGGTACCGAAACGAGTTTATTGTAGATACGAAGGGTGAAGGGATATTAACCGCTACATTCGAAGAATTTAAACCGCATGCTGGAGCAATCTTAAAGACTGAGTATGGTTCAATGATCTCAATGTCGACAGGAAAAGCTCTTGGATTTTCTCTTGGTACTCTTCAGGAACGTGGTGCGCTTTACATTAATGCAGGAACTGAAGTATACGAAGGAATGGTTATTGGAAACACCGTTAAGGGTCAGGACATGGAAGTAAATCCGACTAAAGGAAAGCAATTAACCAACATGCGTGCATCAGGTACTGATGAGCAAATTAAAATTACACCACCTCTTGATCTAACCCTAGAGCTTGCAATGGGATTGATGGGAGAGGATGAGTATCTGGAAGTAACACCAGATGCAATTCGGCTACGTAAACAACACCTGAAAGAATCAGATCGATCAAAGAATAAACGGAAGTAATTACAAATAAAAAAACACCCTAGGTGTTTTTTTATTTACAAAATATTTGTGAGTGCTTAAATATACCTAGAGCTACATAATACTTTAGCTAAGTATTAATTTTAAATTATAAGATATGTTTTATGTAAAAAACCTTATTAAAACTGAAGAAGATCAAATAAATTTTGCTCAAGGAATCTTTGATGGATTGAAAGAAGATGATGATGGTTATTGTGCTTGTGCGATATGTGGATCAAGATATATTTCTGATTTCATACATGCCCTAGATGATGTAACTATCGCATGCAGTACATGCAGTCATAGTGTTTCAAAGAATAGCTATCTAAGCGCACTCCTTGATTGGAATTTTGAAAACAGATCTTCATTCCAACTTAGAATAATTTTTCCATAACCTCTTCATGTTTCTAAGGGGTTATGGTATTAAAAAAACACCTACACGGTGCTTTTTATTTTGCTTATTCTTGGAGTACTGATTGGTCTGCAAACAATGCATCAGTGAATAGCCAGAATGCTTCATTTCCTTCTTCCCGTGCCACACACTCTGATGCAATAGCAGCAGGATATGCTTGTGGATGGAATCCTAATGGAAGATGTCGATATGCCCATGCAATGTTGTCATTTTCTCTAACGAGTTGTTCAAGTGTTCCATGAATTCGAGAACAGAATGGACACTCAAAATCAGAGTATTCAATAATAGTGATTTCTGGATTAACTGATCCTTTGTAGTGGTCACTTGATGGATCAAATCCTGGGATAATTTCAGTAATACCATAATCCATTGGTACGATTTCAAATTGATCAAGAATGTCTTGATTGACAGTTCCTGTTTCGTTGATTGTTTGAATCATCAAGTTAAAGAATTCGTATGGATATGCTCCTGATACTGGAATTACTTGAGTATCAGTAATTACGAGATTGAACGGTGTACCAATTCCTTGGAGTTCAGCAAATGCAACAATAGCATTCGTATCAGCAACGTCAGCATCTACAAGTGCCACGATAGATGGATCAACAATACATTTATCGTAGGTTCTGCTACTAATACCTGCGTCTTTTGCAAGTTGTTTAATATTTCCTTCTGGTCCCTCTGGGAGTGATGATCCTGTAAGATTCATTCCGCCTCCAAAGATCGAAGCCCCAAGAGCTGCTATTGAAAGAATCAATGCGATATTTGACTTAAGGTCGGTGTTAATATTTTTAATTTCTTTTTTTTCTATATTTTCTGTTTCCATATCATCGAGTATATCAGAAATGTTCTGCCTACACACATTCTGAAAAGCCTTTATAATAGATATATGTTTACTACATTTATACATATTCTAAAGCACTCTAAAAATATTATTGCTTTGGTGTTTGGCTCATTTATTACATTTACGATTTTGAGGATCTTACCGGTTTTTGAAATTCTAAAAAATTCTTATAAGATTCCTGGGATTGGAATAACACGCAAGTTTGAGCTATTTTGGGACTATTCGTTTTTATCATTTTTTAATATTTCAAGAGCTGAACAATTTCTTGTATTAGCGCTATCTACTTTGACCACGCTAAATATTATTCTTTTTATTATCTTTGCCCGACGTCAACAGCAGATGTTATCAAAGAGAAGTTTTGTCGCAAGTCTTTCGGGGATGTTTTTTGGGCTATTTGGAGTTGGTTGCTTATCATGCGGCGTTTTAATTCTTGCTCCGTTGGTTACTTTTCTTGGCTTAGGTGCGCATCTGGCTAACTTTGCACAACATGCCATTACTATTTCATATATAGGTATGGTATTAGTTATTATCTCGAGTCTTTATCTTCTAAAAAAAATCTCAGATCCCCTTGTTTGCACATCTGAGTAAGATGCGCTTTTTGTTTGCAATATAAACTAATTAGTTTATGATGCAAACTATATGAATACACGAAGAGACATTTTGCACAGTATGTTTGTGATAGTTCACCATTTGAAAAAAGATTTTGTCCAATTTGTTTCCCAATATGATTTAACAGAAATGGAGGCAAAGTTCATTTTCTACATTGGTGACGAAAATAACAAAACATCCGCCTTGATAGAACGGTTCAAAAAACATAAATCAACTATTAGGCAAAAAACATTAGCACTTGAAAAGAAAGGATTTATAGTCGTTAAGGCGTCTACCGAAGACAAACGTGAACGTATCATAGACTTAACAAAAAAAGGAAAAGATTTTTATATTGAGATGAAAAAGATTGAGAAAAAATACCACAACACCGTATTTAAAGACTTTTCAGAAGAAGATAGAGAGGGGCTTATGAGATTATTACAAAAATTAGAAATTACAGAGAATTATGATTGCAATATTTGTTAACAAGTACTGGAAGTGGTTAGTATTGATAGTTATTTTATCAATTTTAGGAGTTCGTGTTTACGATCGGTTTTTTGCGCCGAAACCACCAGTTGCTGTAGCTCAGGCATCTGTTGTTGAGCTATTTACTTTGGGTGATCTTCTTGACGGAGATATTAGTTTGAGCTGCCAGGTGGAACCTGTGAGTGACGTAGCAATAACACCGGAAAGCTCAGGGACTATCACTAATATAAAGGTAGAAGAGGGGGAGACCGTTGCTGAAGGTGACACCCTTTTTGAAGTTGAAAATATTCAACAAAGAGTTTCTCTGGCTGATGCTCGTGTTGCATTGGAATCTGCTGAATCAGTGCTCCAAGAAGCTTTGAATAATAACCAAACAGGATCAGCATCATCTCTCCTTGCTCAGACTCAGTCTCGGCAAGACGCACTTGTAGCTGATGCCCTAAATGATCTCTTTAATAATGACTTACAGGTATATCCTGAAAATAACCCTGAAGATACAAATAGAGCAGGTCCAACTGTTGTCGGGAATTATACCTGTTCACAGGAGGGAAAATACATCGTAGATGTCTATTCATCTTCATCTAACTCTGGAGCATCATTCCGATATTCAGGAATTGAATCAGGGACACGAACCGTATCAACAACTAACTTTGGGACATTGTTAGGTAATTGTGGACTTGAATTTATTTTTCCAGAAGGTTTTGATAAGAATGAAACTTGGATTCTACCGGTTCCAAATACGCGGAGTTCAAGTTACTTTAGTCTAAAAAAAGCCCACGAAACAGCTATTGAAACACGCAATATCACACTTAATCAAACAGGCCTGTCTGATCAAGAATTGTCACAAGAGCGTGCTCGAGTAAATCAAGCACGGCTACGGTCTCAACTAGCCGCAGATAACTTTAATAAAACAATTGTCAAAGCAAAAAGCGGCGGTGTTGTTAGTGGTCTTGACCTAGATACAGGTGATTATGTTACTGCATTTGCACCAGTCGGTAATATTAAAACCATTGATCAGCTTGAACTTGTTGCCTACGTTAATGCGAGTGAAAAACGTTACGTTAGCATTGATTCTGCAGTAACTGTTGCAGGTAATGAGACTCAAATTAAGAATATTTCATCCACCGTTGATTCTATTACACGTAAACTAAAAGCAACAATCATAGCACCAAATGATATTGTGCTCACAGAAGGTTTATCAGTACCGTGTACTATTGCGCGAACTACTGATACCGTAACGCGTCTCGATGGTGCTGCCATTATCCCATTATCTGCAATTTCTGTTGTCGGTATTGATCCCTATGTTTTTCTCCTTAATGAAGATGAAACTACAAAGGCTGTTCCTGTAACAACAGGTGCAATTTTAGGGACGCAAATTGTAGTGTACGGACTTGAATCCGGAGATATTATTAGTGACGCTCGGGGAATCAAAGACGGAGTACGTGTAAGTATTTCAAACAAATAGATTTATGTATTTTTTGAAAAGAAAAACATTTACTATTTTCCTACTCATACTATCTGTACTCGTTGGAGGATATATGATGACTAATATATCTAAAGAATATTATCCGGAAATTAAAGTACCAGTTGTGGTAGTTCAAACAGTGTACCCAGGAGCAAGTGCAACAGAAGTAGAAGAATCAATTACAGATACCCTGGAAGACGTCCTTATTGGCGGACTTGATGATGTTGATGAAATTACTTCAAGTTCACAAGAGGGGGTATCAGTGATTAGTATTCAATTCTTCGATAGTATTGATGTTAATCAGGCTTTGGTTGATGTAAAAGATAAGGTTGAACAAAAATCGGGAGAACTGCCGAGTGACGCGAACGAACCTATTGTTAAAAAGGTTAATTTTTCGGATCAGCCGATTTTTACTTTTGCATTAAGTTCAACCGAAGCATTCAATCAACTCCGACAGACGGCAGTTTCTATTGAAGACGAACTTTTACGTATCCCAGGAATTTCTAATGTAAATATTAGCGGTATTCCAGAACGTGAGATTACAGTACTTCTTGATCCCCAGAAACTATCTCAATTATCTCTTGATCCTAATCAGGTGGTACGAGCAATTCAAACAGCTGAAAATGTCCTACCTATTGGATCAGTTGTTATTGATGATCGGTCATATCGTCTAGATTACACAACGAACATTGATACGGCTGTTGATCTTGAGTCAATTGTGGTTGGGTCACGTGCTAACGGGAGTTACGTTTATGTACGTGACGTTGTAAAGGTAATTGAAGATGGGGTAGAGACTTACGTAACACAATCAAGGATTGTCGCGGATGTAGAAAAAATACCTCAACAATCAATTATTTTTGATGTGAAGAAACAAGAAGGAGGTGACATCATTGATCTAACAAATCAGGTTAAGGAAAAGCTTGATCAGTTTACAAGCGAATATCAAGGAGAAATCTCCCTTGTAACCGTCTTTGATGCGGGGAAAGAAATCCAGGCTAATCTTTCAGATCTGATTACCAGTGGATTTCAAACCATTTTATTAATCCTTATAGTTATGGGTGTAATGGTTGGTTTTCGTGAGTCAATTATTGCAGCTCTGGCTGTACCAATGTCATTTCTACTCGCATTTATTGGAATGCAAATTTTTGGTCTGACAATTAACTTTATTACGCTATTCTCACTGATTTTAGTCATTGGAATATTAATTGATTCCGCGATCGTTGTTGTTGAAGGTATTTATGATTACACCGCTGAAGGTATGTCATATTTCGACGCAGCATCAAATACTTTGAAAGAATTTTCAAAGCCAATTATTGCAGGGGTATTAACGACCATTTCTATTTTCTTCCCACTGATGACGCTATCAGGGACGTTGGGTCAGTTTATTGGTGGGATTCCTCGCGTGATTAATATTGTTCTTGTCGTGTCGGTTGCGGTAGCTCTAATATTTATTCCACTCATTGCTTCATTTGTTTATAAACTACCCATCAATGAGCCTGAATCATTAATACGGAATCGTAAACGTATTTTTGAACAAGTAAGTTCTTGGTATCAAAAATTTATTACCAGGCTCTTATATAACAGCAAGCTGAAGCGGCGAATTGTGTATGGGTTGATTTTGTTATTTATCTCTTCTTTCGTATTGGTTGGAGCTGGGTTGATTAAGAGTCAATTTTTTCCACCTGATGAGTTAGATCGTGTATATGTCAATATTGAACTCGCCGAAGGGACGCCATTATTAACTACATCGCGTAAAATCACAGAAGTTGAATCACTTGTTGCTGGACAAACTCATGTCGATGCATTTACAACAACTATCGGACAAGAGAATATTTTTGTTGGACCTGGACGCCAGGGAACACATTTCGCAAGTATTATTGTAAACGTTGATGATAAAAAGAACGGCCAAATAGTGTCTGAAAATATTCGCCAAGTTGTGAAAGGTATTGATGAATATCGAGTACAAGTTCTTGAGCCTGAATCAGGTCCACCTGTTGGAGCTCCTTTCCAGGTAAAGGTATCGGGAAATAATTGGGATGATATTAACGTTGGAGCTGAGCAAGTAGCATCGTTAGTAAATAGTTTTCCTGCGTCACGAGATGTAGATTCTGGGGTAGACACAGGAGTAACTGACATTCAATTACAAGTTCAAGACGATAGACTTGTTGAGTACGGACTTACCCCCTTTGATCTTTCTTCAACACTAAGGACAACTATTTTTGGGACTGAAGCGACTACATTACAACTGGGAGATGCTGGAGCAACTGATGTTGTCGTTAAGGTTGCAATCGATCCTGAAGCAATTTCGCATCGAGAAAGTAACCATGTTACCTTTGATCAAATTAGAAACTTACCCATTCAAACTCCTAGGGGTGAAGTATTGTTAGGGTATCTAGTAACAGAAAGGGTAACCCAGGCTACATCAACAGCGTCACATACTAATGGAGAAAAAACACGGACAGTCAATTCATACGTAGAGGCTGGTTTCTTGCCAGTTGATATTGCAACAGATTTTGATACTCAGATTGAATCACTCGAGTTACCTGAAGGCGTGACCTATAGTCTTGCAGGAGCAACTGACGAAAACGACAAGGCTCAATCAGAACTTATTGCGTCGTTGTTATTTGGTATGTTGCTTATCTTTGGAGTATTAATTTGGCAGTTCGGATCAATACGGGATGTGTTGTTCATTGTCTCAGTGATTCCTCTTGGGCTTATTGGTGTGTTATATGGATTGTTTATTTTTAATATGACATTGTCATTTACGGCGATGCTTGGATTTATTGCTCTTGTTGGGATTGTAGTGAATGATTCGATTATCCTTGTGGACGTTATGAATAAATTACGACTACGTAATCCAGCCATGCCAAAATATGAAGTCGTTATTAAAGGAGCTACGATGCGGCTGCGTCCGGTTCTGCTAACTACTGTAACAACCGTACTTGGAATGGTGCCACTACTATTTGTATCACCACTTTGGGAACCGTTTGCATTTGCTCTAATTGTTGGACTAACGTTTGCAACGATACTGACCTTAGTGTTGGTACCAATTTTGTATGCAAAGTGGTCACAGTAAAAAATTTGTAAATAGCAGTTTTTTTTATTTTGTAATAGAGTATCACTATGGATAAAGAATCTATTGGAAAAGAAATAGAAGTTCTAGAGCAAGAAATGTATTCACCTGATTTTTGGCAAGACAAAGAACGTGCACAGTTTGTACTCGCTGAAATTGAATATTTGAAAGGGGAACTCATTGGTGAAAAAAAGTATGACAAAGGTAATGCAACGGTCGGTATCTTTGCAGGTGCAGGAGGAGATGACGCGGAAGATTTTGTTCGCATGCTTTTTGAAATGTATCAAAGTTTTTGCTCTAACAAGAATTACACACTAAATATTTTAGATAGCACTCCAAATACTATGAATGGATATAGAAATATCTCGTTTGAGGTTATTGGTAAAAATGTTTTTGGAAACCTACGTGGTGAATCTGGTGTTCACAGGCTGGTTCGAAAATCACCATTTAACAAACAAGGTAAACGGCAAACTGGTTTTGCTTTGGTGGAAATACTTCCAGAAATTCAAGCTAATGACTTTGAACTAAATGAATCTGATTTAGAAGTTAGCTTTGCGCGCTCTGGTGGAGCAGGAGGTCAGAATGTAAACAAACGAGAAACCGCGGTGCGTATGGTAGATCCTGTAACTGGACTATCGGTGTTTATTTCTGAAGGACGGACTCAAGAATCTAACCGGGCACGTGCCTTGGATCTCATGCGCGCTAAGCTATACAAGAAACATCTAGAGGACGAAGAAAAACGTGCAAAAGGCCTGAGTATTTCAGATAAAATCTCAATTGAATGGGGAAGTCAGATGAGATCATATGTTATGGACCCTTATCAAATGGTAAAAGATCATAACAAGGGAATTGAAACATCGAAAATTGACGCTGTATTTGGTGGTGATATCGATATCTTTGTTAACAATAAACAGAACTAGTGCTAAAATAGATTTATAATGATTACATTTGATAAGATTTCAAAAACCTACCAGAACAAAAATACATCGGTACATGACATTGATTTAAAAATTACGAAAGGAGAATTTATAACTTTGATAGGCCCTTCAGGAGCTGGAAAAACTACCTTGTTGAAACTTCTGTTGGCTGAAGAAAAACCAACAACAGGATCACTTCACTTTGACGGAGTAAATATTCATAATCTTCGTCGAGTTGATGTTCCTCACTATAGACAGCGTATTGGTGTGGTCTTTCAGGACTATAAATTACTTGAAAATAAAACGGTCTACGAGAATGTTTCTTTTGCTATGGAAATGATTGGGAAATCAGATAGTGAAATTAAAGCTGATGTTCCTCATGCACTCGAACTAGTTGGACTAGGCAAAAAGGGATTTAGCTTTCCAAATCAATTATCAGGAGGAGAGCAACAACGCCTGGCAATTGCACGAGCAATTATTAATCAGCCGGATGTTTTAATTGCTGATGAACCAACTGGGTCTTTAGATCCAGACAGTTCGCAAAGCGTTCTTGGAATTCTTAAAAAGATTAATGAATTAGGAACAACGGTAATTCTTGCAACACATGACCGTGATGTAGTGAACGCACTACAACGCCGTGTTGTGAGAATTGAAAACGGTCGCATTACTCGGGACGAAGAAAAAGCTTCGTATAACTCACATTAGTATTATGTCACTTCGATTAGACTTACAACGTATTACCCGTGAAGGGCTTATAAATTTTTGGAGAAATAAACTTGTTTCGTTCTCAACAGTTGTCGTTATGACGATGGCGTTAATGGTAATGACTTCGTTATTATTTTTGAATGCTGTTCTTGGCTTCTCTTTGCAACAATTACAAGATAGAGTTGATGTGAACATCTATTTCTTTCCTGATGTTCCAGAGACTGAGATACTAGCTTTGCAAGAAAGGATTGAAATTATTCCTGAGGTTCGCGATGTTCAGTACGTCTCACGTGACCAAGCTTTCTTGGACTTTGTAGAACGCCACAAGGATGATGACCTTATTAATCGTTCTCTTGAGGAACTCGGTGATAATCCACTCGGTGCATCGCTCAATATTAGGGCATTTGATTCAACGCAGTATGAAGCCGTCGTTGCCTCTATTGAATCAGAACCAGTTGTGGTGAGTTCTGAATTTGTTGAGCGTATTAAC
>JBLHWN010000014.1:0-12956 GCA_047629175.1 Minisyncoccia bacterium | reverse complement strand
GGACCTACAACAAGGAACAATCCTTGTTCTTTTTTAGTAAATTGCTCAAGAACTTGAGGAAGGTTTAGTTCATTCATTTCTCGGACCTCCTGGATCACACGGAAGGTTAAGTTGACTCTGCCACTCTGCACATAGGCGGTTGAACGTAATCGTAGTTTCCCATGGAAAGAGTACGCAAAATCAATTTCTTGCTTATTCATTACTTGAGCTAATTTTTCTTCGCTGACGAGTTCTTTTAAGAGACCGACGGTATCTTCCTTGGTCAAAGCTTCACGATTTGCAAGTGGGATCAATTCAGTTTCTACACGCATGATTGGTTTTCGTCCTGGTGACAAATGTAAATCAGATGCATTTTCTCTCTCAACAGTAATAAGAAGATTTTCTAAAAGTTTTTTATAGTCATTCATAATTTTATAGTTCGTTAATTTCGCTAAATGATACCTTCCCTTCAAGCCCTTTAAGAATTGCCGCCTCTTTCAAAGTAATCATCCCATTTTTACGCGCTTCGGCGTAAATATTTTGCTCGGTTGGATCTTCCAAAATAATCGTTTCAATTTCCTTGGTCACCTTAAACATTTCCAAAATAGCTATTCGTCCCTTCATACCACTTGGTGCCTCCTTGGTTGGCTTAACATCATATAAATTACCATCAAGTTTAAGGTTTTTCCTGAACTCTTCAGGTAGGTCAGCAAACTGTTCCTTAATCATGGTTTGAATACTCGCCTGACTTTCGATTGGTACTGCAGCACCATCTGCAATTTTCCGCAGTAACCGTTGCGCTACTCCAAGAATTAATGTTGGCGCAATAAGGTAGGGATCAACTCCCATATCAACAAGACGTGGAATAATACCGAATGAACTATTCGTGTGCAAAGTAGCAAATACTAAGTGACCCGTAAGTGCAGCTTGAATAGCAAGGTTTGCTGTCTCCTTGTCACGAATTTCACCCACCATAATTACGTCCGGATCCTGACGAACAATTGAACGAAGTCCTGATGCAAAGGTGTACCCAATTTCAGCATGAACCTGTGATTGGCTAACTCCTGGAAATTGGTACTCAACTGGATCTTCAAGAGATACTACGTTGTTTACTTCTCGATCTACTTCACCAAGCATCGAATAAAGTGTTGTTGTTTTACCTGAACCAGTCGGACCAGTAATCAGAATAAGTCCATGGGGGCGTGAGATGGCATGACGAATCATTTTATTCTGTTCGTCTGAAATACCCAGAAGGTCAAGTTTACGAATTCCTTTCTTTGAATCAAGAATACGAATTACAACTTTTTCCCCAAAGAACGTTGGCATGATCGAAACACGAAAGTCGATTTTACGCCCATCGATCATTGCTGGAAATCGGCCATCTTGTGGCTTACGTCGTTCATCCAGCTTCATGGTCTTAGTCATAATTTTAATACGTGCAATTACAGCACTGTGGATAGCCTTTGGAATTTCCAAATAAGTGCTGAGTTGGCCGTCAACACGAAACCGAACACGAACAATCTCTCCTGTGTGCTCAATATGAATATCAGATGCGTTTTGCTTAACTGCGTGACGGATAATGGCGGCAACCATTTTGGTAACGGGTGCGTCCTCAGTAATTTTTTCTAATTCATTATTTTCACCTTTCTTTTCACTCTTCAGTACATGAGCAGCTGCATCAATATCAATATACTCATCAATTACATCACCAATTTCACCAGTAAGGCCTGAGTATTTTTTCATTATTTCCCCGAAACCATATTCAGTTAGAATGTAGATTTCATAGGGAGTTCCATATTCTGCTGTAATAAATTGCAAAACATTTTGCGCTTCAATATTGCGCGGGTCGAGCATTCCAACTTCTAAGATACCATCATCTGTTTCCCCGAACGCAACCATCTGATACGTCTTGGCGCTGTCTTGTGGTATTCGTTTCACTACCTCTTCATCGACATCGGTATAATCAATGTCTTTTTTCTTTGTTCCAAAATACTGGCTTTTTGCTTCGAGCATATCCTTGTCAGAAATACCCATCGTGCTCAAAACTTGTTCAATAGTTTTTTCTTCCTTTGTTGTTACTTCTAGGATCTCATCAATCTGGTAACGATTTATTAATTCTTTTTTTACAAGTGTTTCTAGAAAGTTCATAGGGTTTATATAGTTATAATACCAAAAAAAAACTCCTTTAGGAAAGAAGTTGTTTTTAGATATTAGAGACTTTCTTCAAAAAAGTCGGACTCTGTCTCTTCTGGAGTAGAACCTCCTAAGCCTCCTCCTAAGTTAATTTCTCCTGAATCAAAACCAATTGGTCGGAATGGATTTGGTCGTCCAATCCGAACAGGTTTTGGAATAGTGAAACGGCTGTCTTCTAGTTCTTGAAATACTGGGTTTTTGAAAATATCATCATCAAGACTGATATTTTGAATACTCCCTAAAATACGAAGAATTTCAGCATTTGCTAGGTCAGTATCAGCTTCTTGGATTTCACCAAAACTCCCTGACCCTATAAGGCTTGATAATGAGCTATTACTTCCAGTCTCACCAAGAGATGGTCCACCTCCGCTTACAACAGCATAAATAATGAGTGCACAAACTGCACCAACAAGCCCCAAGATAACATTTTTAATTGTTTTTTTATTCTTCATAATGATTTTAGATATTATCCTTCAACCAATAGGTATCAATACTAATACTATAACTGTACTGAGAATCCAAACCACTTGGTGGTGTAATATTGAATGATCGAATATCAGTAATACGTAAATTTTTCTCAATATCTTTAAGGAAAGAAATAAATTCTGGGTAGCCTCCGTTAATAGTGAAATCAAGAGTGATTAATCCATAATCTTTTGTTTCTATATCAAAGCTTTGAACTTGCTCTCCTGTTTCTTCATCTTCTTTTACTGCCGAGGCGGCTTGAATTTCAAGACCATAACGATCAGCGATTTGTTCAAATTCAAGAATCAATTTTACATTATCAGCACTTTCAGGAATAAGTTTCTCTAAACGCCTGATATCAGAGTTTGCGATACCATTACGTTTCTCTAAAAGTGAATCACGTACAGATTGAAGTTTTCGTGCATTATCAAGAACATCCTCTAGTTCAGTTTCCTGTGCCTGCATGACTTTTATTTCATTATATTGTGGTTGCACTACCAATACGAATGTGGCGATTGAGATGATAGTTACAATTAGAGAAAAAATGTTTTTCATATGAATACTAGATTAATTGATTATTGGATAAGTCCTTGAAAGTTTATATCAACCCCTGCTGGTACTTCATCACTGACAGGAAGAATAATAACACCATCTGGAACTTCTGAGTCTGCCTCAGTATTGACTATAGTTCGACCAAACTGTAGTAGTTCTGGATTCAAGCTAAACTGAAGTGAGAACGTGATGCGACCTGTCTCTGTCAGAGTAAAACCAGAGAAAATATGGTTTTGAATATAATTATTATCTTCAAATATATCAGACTGTTGTGCAATCTGCAGATACCCTCGTGCCTCACCTGCCATATCTACGTATGAACCATCAGGTTCATATTCAAATGAGAATGTGTTAAAACTGACCTCAGGTAAAGTAGATTCTCCAAGAGATTCAAGAAAGTCAGAAACTGCAATATGTTTGCTCAACAGTTCTGTTCCTGCTCGCAACCGAATATCAAGTTTTTTCAAATCAAGAATCACTGCTGGCTCAAACGCCTTTTCTGCTCGGTTAATAGAATCAATACGAGAATTAACAATAGCTGCTAAGCGTACCTTATAGAGATACACACCAGCCGTTGAAACCACGGCTGTCACAAATAACAGAAGAGCGAGAATGCCGAAAAGGCTTCTTTGTGCTTTGCTTGTTTTTGACTCAGGGGCCTTCACGCCACCTGGATTTTTTTTCGGGATAAATGTTGTTTTAAATTCTTTGTCCATAAGTATATCTATTATAGTTCTTTTTAATCAAAAATGAAAAGTCTTACTCAAGCCCTTGTAGTGCGAGGCCTATAGCGACCGCAAATTCTGGTCCTGCTTCCTTGAGAACATCTCCGAGGAAGTCCGGTGAAATAGCTTTACTAAACGGGTCTGCGAAATCAGTTGTAATATTATATTTTGATTCAACTTTATTTCTAAATCCTGGCAATGCAGCTCCACCGCCTGTAAGGATAATTTTACTGATTGGTTTCTTGTATTCTTTTTCAAAATCCAAGATAACATTTTGAATTTCTGAGAAAATATAATTAACTCCTGTGTTGATAATATTATAGGCTTCAGTGTGTGGATGATCTTTTTTAAGACCAACTTCACATTTTAATTTTTCTGCTTCTGCAAAATCAGTTTCAAGCGATTTCTGAAGTGAAGAAGAAAGATATGCTGACCCTCGGTTTACCGCCCGAAACTTTCGTACAACTCCATGCTCCACAATGCTCATACGAACTCCTGATGCTCCAAAGTCTAGAAGCATAACAGGTGCGAGTTCATGTTTGAATGAACCTCGAATAGCGCTGAAGGTTTCGATTTCATATGAAACAGATGAGAATTTCCCAAGGGTATTTGATACGGTATTGTATCGCTCCACAACTTCATTACGAACAGCGGCAACTAATACGTCGATTTCTTTTCTCTTTGATCCTGAGAATTCTTCGTTCTCTCCATAAATTTCTTTTTCAGGAATAACCCACCAATCAAGGGTAACTTCAGAGAGTGGTACTGGAATATATTTCCGTGCTTCATTTTGGACAACTCCACCAAGTTCACGTTGAGAGATCAATGGAACCTGTAAGATGAAAATAAGACTTGTTGATGAAGATACAGAAATAAGTGCATTCTTTGCGGTTACATTGGCCTGATCAATCAGATTTTTAAGTGCTTCTGTTAGCTTGTCGACTTCAAGATGAGTAAGCTGCCCGTGGGTGCCGTCTTTGTCTTGGTATGGGCCGAGTGCGACCTCACCATAGGTTTCTAAAAGGATGCGACCTTTTTCTTTTTTAAGTTGTGCCACTTTAATAGAAGATGAACCAATGTCAATTCCTACATAACGATCGGAACCTGGGTTCGTCAAACCTGAAAAAATGTTTTTCAACGTTTCTTGTATACTCATATTCAAGAAGTATACCATATTTGCTTCGTGCTACACTAGAACCATGATACGTTTGAGTTCCATTATTGATATTATTTTTCCCTCTCGATACTCATATAATGAAGTAGTAAATATCCCAAAAGCCCCTGCATGTGAAATTCCTAATGTCTTTCCTTTGTTTGATTATCATAGTTCATCTGGAAAGAAACTTGTGTATGGAATCAAAAAACATCGTGACAGAATACTATCCCGACACATCGCTACATATATGGCAGAACATATGCAGGAATACCTTTCAGAGCAACAACAATTCTCATTTTTTCTTGCCCCTCTTATTATTCCTGTACCTATAACAAAAAAACAAGAACATAAGAGAGGTTTTAATCAATCAGAAAATATTGCCCGTTACTTTGCTCAATCAATTGATGGTATTTATTCCAGAAATCTTGTAATTAAAAGCAGAGAGACACAAAAACAAGCTCTACTCACCAAGCGAACTGAACGTTTTATTAATGTACAAAACTGTTTTTCAATTGCTGCAAAATACAAAGGACAACTGGATCACCAAGATATCATTATTATTGATGACCTTGTCACAACTGGTGCAACAATCCGTTCCTTAGAAAAAACACTCCGGGCAGCTGGTGCACGAAATGTTATTGCTATTACTGTTGGTCACTAGATTCTATGATATGGATGATTCTCAAGAATAGAAAATCCCCGGTAGATTGCTTCGAGTGTCAGCATAGTCGCAATGTCATGAGGAAAAGTTAACGGCGATAGAGCCCACAAACTATCAGCTCGTTCCCGCAGTGATTCAGTATGTCCATCCGGACCTCCAATCACGAAACTTATGTTTTTGCTCTGATTTTTTTGTTTCTCAAGAAATTGTGAGAATTGCTTTGTTGTATATTCTTTTCCTATTTCATCTAAGAGCACGCAGAAATCTTTCTCTACCAATTTCAGAATCTTTTGATCAGTCTGCGCGTTTTCTTTTACATGATGAACGTGTAAATCAACAAAACGTGAAAGTCGTTTGGTGTATTCCTCTATACCTTCTTTTGCAAATGAAAGATATGGCTTTCCAACAGTAATGATTTGGATTTTCATATATCGAGTATACCTGAAATTTACTTTTTAGAGATCAAAGATTATACTTAATAGATATGTACTTACTTTTTAGAGATATTGACGAACACAATAAAACAAAAGCCATCAATTCATTAATTGTTGACTCTTCACCTAAGCCAGCCTTTTTCTTTATGGTAATAATGTCCGTCCTCATGGCAAGTTTTGGACTTCTTATTAATAACTCATCAGTAATCATTGGATCTATGTTGATCGCACCCATCCTTTCCCCTATTCTCTCTGTTGGGTTAGGAATAACGTTGGGAGACAATGAACTGATTAAAAGATCTGGAATAACCTTGATTAAATCAGTTGTTTATTCTGTTGGCTTATCAGCCATCACCACCTGGCTATTATGGAGTGTCGTAGGTGGAAGTGAGTTAAAAGACGTGCTTAATCAAGAAATCCTTTCACGAATTGAGCCCAGTATTGTATATCTCTTTATTGCTATTGTGGCTGGATTAGCTACCGCCTATGCTCGCGTGAAGCCAGAAGTTAACGATGCACTTCCTGGAACGGCTATTGCTGTTGCATTGGTACCACCTATTGCAACTATTGGTATTGGTGTTGCGTTCCTTGATCTTAATATTATCTCAGGAGCGTTGTCATTATTCATTCTTAACGGGATTGGAATTATTGTTGCTGCGATGTTTATGTTCTCACTGATGAATATCTATTCAAAACGACATGTGGTAAAAAATACTCTCGAGAAAGTAGAAAAACAACAAGAAGAATTAGAGATGAAAGTTGAGGCCGATAAGGCTCGAATGAAAGCACAAGAAAAAGAAGAAAACAAAAACACGACCTAGTCGTGTTTTTTCTTCTCCCCTTATTTCAAACCTAGTTTTTTAGCAAGAATGTAGTAAAAAGCTCCTCGATACTTCTTACGTACTCCTGCCATTTTTTCAGCTGCTTTCATGACTTCGCTCATTGCCTTGTCTTGATCAGCAATACCACATTTTTTCATAACAAAGTTTTTACACACGGTCATAATTTCTTTCTTGTCACTCGCTGCTACAAACATTGAATCTAATTTGTAGTTAGCAGGGCCAAGACCTTTTGTTACAGCCGCTAGTAAATCTTTATTAACAGGTACTCCAACTTTTTTTAATTGCGCTGCGTATTTTTCCATTACGACTTCTTGTTTTGTTGCCATAGTATATTGTTTGAATTGATTATTAATTAACACAATCATTATATCAAAGGTGAGGGGAAAGATACAAACTTGTAGTTTGTCTTAATATGGAGAGTAAGGGATTCGGCCACCGCTCTGGTTTTTCCTTCAAATAAATTCTTGAAAAACCTCATCGCCCTGACCACGTCGTCGCCTACTTCTCCGCTATCTCTACGAAGACTTCGCAGACGACTTTTTTCGAAGCCCTTACTCTCTCGCAACATACAAAAACCGAAAAGCGTTGCTTTTCGGTTTGCAGTTGCGGAGAGTAAGGGATTCGAACCCTTGGAACCATAACAGTTCACTTCGTTAGCAGTGAAGCACTTTAAACCACTCAGCCAACTCTCCGTGTTATTTTGTTTATATTGAAGAGAGGTTTAAAGAAACTTTAATCCGTTTTGGTCTGCTCACTACCGTTCACAGCGACCAATCGCTTCGCGACCTCCTGAAACAATCCGCAGGGATTGTTTCAACCACTCAGCCCACTCTCCATTGTCAACCATCCTATCATTTTTCAGTACGATTTCAAATCGAAATGTGAAATCTGATATACTATACCCATGCCACATCGACAAAAAATACTTATTCTTGAAAAAGATGATTTCCTACGTGAGATTCTCGGTAACCTTTTACATAAAGAAGGAGGATATTTATATAGTGAATTTTCACTAGAAGAAGGACTCAGTGCCGTCCATGGTAATAAAATCGATACGATAATTCTTGGTACTTCTTGTACAGAATATAAAGGAAAAGAAACACTCAGATACATAAACAAAAGATTGGAAGGTTCCCAACATCAATTTTTTATTATCAATCACACAGAGGATGAACTGGATATTGTTCCAAAGGATCGACAGATGAAAATAAATGAGCTCTCAATTGAAAAAATTATTGATATCATCCCCGTATAGTTGAGTGAACAAAGGAGTTTTTCGAAACAAACCCTCATTGTAAATTTATGTAGATACAAGATTCATATTTTTTGAGTCTTGTATTCTCCTACTTTTTTTACCTCAACTTAAGATGATATAATAAACAAACGTGAAAAAATTAACCCTACAATCAGAACTCGCTGGAAATTTTAGACTTCTAGAACCTCAAAAGAAGGCCTTAAAGCGGCTTGGTATTGAAACTGTGCGTGATCTCCTCTATCACTTCCCCACGCGTTATAGTCACATGAGCGATGTGACAACTATCGCTATGGCTGATGTTGGTGAGTTGGTAACTATTTATGGAATTATCAAAAATACAAAGACAGGAAAGACTTTTACCACCAAGGTTCCCACAGCAGGTGCTGACCTTGTTGATATTAGCGGAGATAAAATAAAAATAACCTGGTTCAACCAGGCTTTTATTGCAAAGAAACTAACCGATGGTGAAGGCGTTAAATTAACCGGAAAAATCACTGAGACAAAATACGGCAAGACCATGGTAAATCCTGAATTTGAACAAGTACCAGATATGCCCATTGATGCACATGATTCTCTGTTTAAAACAACCGACTCAGAGGATTCTGCATTTGGGTACCCAGTCTACCGAGAGTCTCGTGGTATCACGAGCAAATGGATGTATCACACTATTGTAAAGATAATGGCATCTGGACTATTGGATGAATTGGATGACCCTCTTCCGGAATATCTCCTTACGAAATATAACCTACCAACTATTGCGACTTCTTTGGTATGGATTCATGCACCAAAGAAACAACGTAACGCGGACGCAGCCAAAAAACGATTTGCCTTCGAAGAGATTTTCTTTATTCAACTGCGAAACCAACAACGCCGGAAGATGCATCAAAAAATGCATAGTTATGACCTAGCGGTTGATGATTCAAAGACCCAGACATTTGTAGATTCATTTCCATTTACACCAACTGATGCGCAGTCGTCGGCTATTGAATCTATTATTGGAGACATGACTAGTGAGGCACCTATGACGCGTCTTTTAGAAGGAGATGTAGGATCTGGTAAGACTTTTGTTGCGGCTGTCGCAGCCCATGCTGCCATTCAAAACAGGCCTAAGAAGAAATCTGGTGGGAGTTATGATTTTGGTCGCATGCAAGTTGCCTATATGGCACCAACCGAGGTTCTGGCAACGCAGCTCTTTGAAAACTTTATTGAGTATTTTGGGAAAACTGGAATTCAAATTGGATTGATGACAGGTGGAGGATGTCGTAAGTTCCCTGCCAAAACTCCTGGGGATGTTTGGACCAAAATTTCAAAACCACAATTATTAAAATGGGTGGCTAATGGTGAAGTACCTATTGTTATTGGAACTCATGCATTAATTCAAAAAAAGGTTGAATTCCAAGACCTAGCGCTTGTGATCATTGATGAACAACATCGCTTTGGGACCAAACAACGAATGAACCTCACAAACAAAGACTCCCGACTTCCCCATTACTTATCAATGACAGCTACGCCGATTCCTCGAACGCTCGCACTGACTATTTATGGTGACTTAGACCTGTCAGTAATTGATCAAATGCCGTCGGGGAGAAAGCCGGTGGAAACGGCTATTGTTCCACCGTCTGAAAAATCACGTTCACAGGTCTACACTGATATGCGAGAACGATTAGATGAAGGTCGCCAATGTTACGTGATTTGTCCTCGCATTTCAGAACCTGATCCAGACAAGGCAAATGCCCTGCAATTAAAATCTGTGAAAGCTGAAGCAAAACGATTAGCAGCAACAGAGTTCAAAGATTACCGCGTTGATATTATGCATTCCAAAATGAAGAAAGCAGAGAAAGAAGCTGTCATGGATAAATTTTATGCACATGAAATTGATGTTCTTGTTTCAACATCAGTTGTCGAGGTTGGGGTAAACGTCCCTAACGCAACCAGTATTATTATCGAAGGAGCTGAACGATTTGGGTTAGCACAACTCCACCAATTACGTGGTCGAGTGATTCGATCAAATCATCAATCATATTGTTATTTATTTGCCGATGCAAAAACAGATAAAACTATGGACCGACTCAAAGCCATTGTAGAAGCAAAGAATGGATTTGAACTCGCAGAGATTGATCTATCGCTACGTGGAGCTGGTGACCTCGCAGGTCTTAAACAATGGGGTATGTCTGACCTCGCCATGGAAGCCATCAAGAACATCAAAATGGTTGAATATGCTAGATCAGAAGCAAAAAACATCATAGAAAATGATGAGGCATTAGAGAGTTATCCTGAACTGAAAGAAATTATGGACAAAGATAGTTATCAAATTCATTTTGAGTAAATATATGAAAAAACTATACAAAACATCTGCAAATCTAATCTTTACTGTACATTCTATTTTAGTAATAATTATTCTATTTGGAGGTCTTGTTCCTGAGATAAAAAATGCATATTTAGGTTTAATTATTCTTTCACTGATTTCGGATCTGAAATACGGCTATTGTATTCTCAGTAAATGGGAATATGTGTTACGCAAAAAAGTAAATCCAAAAATAGATTATGATTTTACCTGGACCACTCACTATACGTACACATTTACAAACGGAAACATTAGACCAAATTTTTATGAAAGAGCTTCGTTGATATTTCTTTCTTTGTCACTACTCATTCATCTTTATTTTAGATTTGTCATTTAAAAACCACTTTCGTGGTTTTTATTCTCTGAGTTTCAAATAGAAATTCAAGAAGGAGACTGAACGAAGCAGCGAATCAGGAAATCTGAACTGTTACATTTGATATTAAAAGGAAAAATTGAAAGAAATGTCATATATGGACGTTTGTTAGTAATAAACAAAACCATAAACTTCCAAACATTCTTTACTACCCCTGTATTTTTAGGAGAAAAAAGAGTTCGTTAATACTCTTTTTATTCTTGTTCATAAAGTTCAGGTCGATCTCCTGATTCTTCTACAATAAGCTCAGATTCATCAGCCTCACGTTGAGCCTCAAGTCGTGTATCAACCACCTCATCAGTTTCATCCACGATCTCCCCTACGAGTTGCTCTAGGACGTCTTCGAGAGTTACCAATCCACTGGTTCCCTCAAACTCATCTTTTACAATTGCCATATGTTCACGGCGCTTCAAAAATAATTGCATAAGATCGTCAACACGGATGTCATCAGAAACATATAACGCGCCTTGCATAAATGACTCAATGGTTCGTGTGTCTTCATCTTTTGCTAGAGCGATCAACAAATTACGACGATAACAAATACCAACGACAGTATCCAGATCTTCGTCGTAAATTGGTAAACGTGAATTCACGAGGTTAAAAATATCATCACGTAAATCATGGATAGTTTCATCCTTTTGGAAGGCAACCATTTTCGTTCGAGGGGTCATAATATCTCGAGCGGTTAAATCGTTCAGTGTAAACACTCTTTGAATGATATCTCGTTCATCCTCTTCGATACTTCCTTCTAGGTGACCAAGTTCTGAGAGCATTTGGAGCTCTTCTTCAGAAACAATTTTACGGGCGATGATAAATCGACCGGTTAATTTTTTTAGGAGCCAGACCAATGGTCTCAGAATTTTAATTTTGAACAAAAGTGGTCGTGACACTAAGAGACTAACTTTTTCTGCGTTATTTTCTCCGATAGTCTTTGGAAGAATCTCTCCAAAAACAATAATGAGAATAGTCAAAACTGCAGAAATAGCACCAATCCAAGCATCACCAAATACGCGACTGGCTACTACCCCCACAAAAATAGAGCCAACAATGTTCACAATGTTGTTTCCAATTACAATAACAATAATTGCTTCTTGTAGGTTTTCTTTAATCTTAGCGAGTGCTTCAGCTCCTTTTTTCTTTTGATCTTTTAAGACCAAAACGCGTGAATGAGGAACTACAAAAAGTGCAGCCTCAATTCCAGAGAACAATCCCGAGCCAATAACGACGGCAAGAGCTAATATAATAAGTGTTGTCATATATGGTTAAAGTATACACAGTTTTTTATTTTTGGTAACAAAAAGAACTCATAATTAAATGAGTTCTTTTTGCGCATAATTATGCTTCTACTTTTGATACGTTTACAGCTGATGGTCCTTTTTCTCCATCAACAACTTCGAATTCAACTACATCGTTTTCTTGTAGTGAGTCAAAGTCACAGTTTTGTAGTTCATTCATGTGGAAGAATAGATCTTTATCTTGTCCTTCGATTGCGATGAATCCAAAACCTTTGTCCATAAGACGTGCGATTTTTCCTTTTTGCATTTCGTTTATTTGTTAAGTCGAGTAATCTTCAAACAAATAGAAAGACAAAAAACAATACTTTGTACTTCATTCAACTCAATAGTCGCTTGATAGAGTGGATACTATATGGTTTGGAATATATGTCAAGGGTTTTTGAACAGACAAAAAGAAAAGCTGTTTTTGAGGGGCTCGGTCACCCTTGTGGATTCTAATTTTGTTTCTACAAAACTCATTATAATCTCACTCCATCAACCCTGACGACTCTGTACTGATCTCACTTCTTTCGATCAGGTTTCCCGCAGAGTCGATTTCGAGTCGCTCTGGATAGTGGTGAAACAAAACCGCCGCAATACTTTCGCATTACGACGATTTTTTATGTACGCCCAGAGGGACTCGTCCGCAGATAAAAAACAAGTGTGTTTTTTATGCGGGCCCCCCCCACCAGCGCCGCCCCTC
>JBLHWN010000013.1:0-13348 GCA_047629175.1 Minisyncoccia bacterium | reverse complement strand
CAAAGGTAGCCAAAGGAAATGAACTTGATCTCAAAGAAATCACAAATACCGAAAAATTTACAACTCCCCCAAATCGTTATTCAGAAGCTGGACTGATTAAGGAACTTGAAAAACGAGGAATAGGGCGACCATCGACCTATGCTTCAATTATTAAAACGATTGTTGATCGCGGATATGTAGATAAAGAAGGGCGAACCCTTTTCCCGACTGATACGGGTGATGTTGTTTCAACTTTCCTTGAAGAACACTTTAGTGAATATATTGGGGACGACTTTACTGCTGGGATGGAAAATCATTTAGATGGTATTGCTGATGGTTCAGAAGATTACGTTACCGTCCTGTCTGATTTCTATACACCATTCCAAAAATCTGTTCTCGGAAAAGAAGACATTCCAAAACTGACAAACCTAGGTGATGCACCTGCGGAATTCAAATGTCCGAAATGTAAGAAAGCTATGGTCTATAAGTTAGGTCGCACAGGTAAATTCATGTCATGTGCTAGCTATCCTGAATGTGATGGTGCATTAACCCAAGAAGGAAAAGAAATTGGAAACGAAGAACCAATGGGGGTTCACCCAGAAACAGAGAAGAATATCTATCTGATGGAGGGGCGATTTGGACCCTACGTTCAAATGGGAGAAAATCCAAAAATTCCAAAAGCGACTAAATTCGAAAAAGGTTACAAGAAAACTCCAGAAGAAAAAGAAATGGTAAAAAAAGAGAAAGAAGTTATCAAAGCTGCAAAGGCATTACCAAAGCCAAAACGTGCAAGCTTAACACCAGGGCTAAAACCTGAGGACGTAACATTGGAACAGGCGATACATCTGCTCATTCTACCGCGTGATCTTGGTGTTCACCCTGACTCAGGGGAAATGACCATTTCAAACGTTGGGCGATTTGGACCCTATGTTGGTCATGGGCGTGAATTCAGGTCAATCAAAAAAGCCTCTGGCCTTGATCCATACACTATTACTTTTGATGAAGCTGTTAACCTCTTAGCTCAACCAAAGGCACTTCCGAAAGGGGTTGAACTCTTCAAAGACCTTGGTAAACATCCAAAGACTGGAAAAGACATTCGATTGTTAAAATCAAAATCAGGACTCTATATTCAAAAAGGATTATCTCGGTTGTATCTCGATGATAAACAAAAGCCTGAGAAATTTACTCTTGAAGATGCACTCAAAATATTATCTGGAAAGTAACATTTAACTTTTTATCTAATGCCACAGAAACAGAGTTGTCGTCAAATCTGTAATTAGGTATAATGTTTGAGACGCTAATAGTCCAAGATAAAATACCTAACATAAATGCCGCGCGCACATTTAGTTCTGTATTTCTTGTTTCTGTTTGCTTAAAAAACCACTCAATTCATTGAGTGGTTTTTTGTGCATAAGTACTATGATTTTTGTAGAATTAGGTTGCGAAGAGTTTTAGATAAATTTTATGCGAACTGTAGATAAAAAAATGGAATAGATGAAGTGTATCTATGAATATTTTTTTCAAAGTGTAGCTGAAATTTCTCATAAATCTGAAGTAAGATATTCTGAAAAAAATTAAAACTAACACCAGAAAAAATACCCATGAAAACTACGACCTATATGCGCAAAAACTCTATGACCTCTTTGAAAAAGAACGTGTCCAAAAAGAACTTGAAGAATATCTCGAATTTGAATTCTTCCCGCGATTTGAGGCGGAGGAATAGGCGTGGATAGAATGATCCAGAGAATGCAGAAACACGGGTTGCTTTAAATCAAATAGAACCAGAGGGTTCTATTTATTTTACAACAACGGTCTTCATAATAGCTAGAGCAAGTTTGTCTTGTTCGTTTGCATTCAGTTGATATTGATTACCATATTCATTATGAAGCACTTTAAATTGTACACCTCCTGACACATCTGTATGGTCATATGAGATCTGTACTATTACTCCTTCTTGCTCCCATTGATATGCCGTTACACCTCCAAATTCAGTTTGGAATGAGTTTTTGATTACCTTGATTCCAGTAATACTTATTGGTTTCGCATTATCAGCCAATAGTCCTGCAGGCCAAGTATTCGTACCAATTTGAATCATAATGTTTGGACTTTCTGGAGGATTTAGACATTCTGCCTGTGCCTGTTCATCAGAATGATTACATTCCTCTGCGCCCGCGTTCGAAAGAGGAGGAATAATACCTACCATTCCTCCATTCATTACACGCAGGGCAAACTGATCTGGATATAAAAATGACATCTTAGTGCTTCCAAATGTTACCCATGAGTACTGGTCCTCATCTTGTCCTAATTCATCAGGGTGAGGTAAGAATGGATTTGTAGTATCATCACCTTCTTCGTAAGATTGACTATTGTCTAGGGCAACACTTTCAAAGGTGTACTGTTGTTGGAAATATTGTACACCAAAAAATACAATAAAAATAAGGAGGAGGGCTCCGAGGAATGCAAAAATATGATGTGATTTGTGATGCTGTTTCATAGATGTATTACAGCATTTTTTGCTCAAAATTACGAGCTAAAAATCTGTATAAGTTCGCTATTGTCTCTTTTTTAAAAAAAGCTCTGTAGCTCACTTAATTATACCAAAATAAATTCCCTTGCGCTTTTCCATGGGCTCGTTATACTGAGCTCACTATTACATTCTCCTAAGTTTATGGATCTATCTAATCCATCACCGTACGAACTTTAACTCTATAGAATAACATTTTGTACCTAGGAGAGGTGTAATCTATTAATCGATATGGGATTTTCTATTTTAGATAGAACCCTTACTCAAAATTATTCAGCACATAAAAAATATGTGTATTACAAACATGAATACAGAAAATAAAGCAGGTAGTAATACTACCGCAGAGACTCCACAAAAAAGTGGTACTCAACAAAAAAGAACAAATAACAACCGACGAAACAACAACCAACGCCGAGGTGGGGGTTCTTCTTTTAAACGACAACCTAGTACCGGCAAAGATGGTTTTAACAGAAAATCTAACATGTCTCACAAGAAGGACACCATACCAGAAATAGCACCTGGTGATGTTCGCGTTATTCCTCTTGGGGGAGTTGAGCAGGTTGGTCAAAATATGAACATCGTTGAAACAAAAGATGATATTTTTATCATTGATATTGGGATTCAATTTTCAAACGAATCAGAAACACCTGGAGTGGATTACATCATTCCAAATATTAAATATCTCTTAGAACGTAAAGACAAAATTCGTGGAGTCTTTGTGACTCATGGTCACTTGGATCACATCGGAGCATTCCCATACATTATTGATCAATTAGGATATCCAAAAGTCTACTGCGGACTCCTTACAAAATGGATGATAGACAAACGTAACTCTGAATTCCCTCACTTAGAAAAACTTGAATACCATGTTGTAGAGCCTGGAGGTCGAGTAACCCTTGGTGATAATATGTCAGTTCAGGTATTTGCTGTTACACACTCGATTCCTGACGCTCTTGGTTTCTCATTTGAGACAAAGCAAGGAAACATTATTTTTGCAGGAGACACAAAGCTAGAACACATTGATGGAGAACCTGTGCAACGTGAAATCGATGCGTATGGGAAACTTGAAACAGAAACACAAAAGAACCTTTTGTTCCTTTCTGATTCAACAAACTCTGAACAACCAGGGTGGTCAAAAAATGAAGGGGCTATTATCGAGAATATTATTGAGATGGTAGGAGCTGCTAAATCTCGAGTATTCTTAGGAACCTTTGCTTCACAAATTGTACGTATCACAGCCATTATGGAAGGTGCGGAAAAATTTGGTAAAAAAGTTGTCCTTGAAGGGCGCTCAATGAAAGCAAACGTTGATATTTGTATTAAATCTGGACGGTGGACTCCACCAAAAGGTTTATTAATCAGCGCAGAAGAAGCACAGAACTATGCACCTGATAAACTTGTGTACCTTCTTACAGGATCACAAGGTGAAGAGTTCGCAGCACTTATGCGAATTTCAACTAAAAAACATCCAAAGATTAAATTCAATGAACGGGACACAGTGATCCTCTCTTCGTCAGTTATTCCTGGAAATGCTGGATCAATACGGAAACTAAAGGACAACTTATCTCGTCATGATTTGCGTATCGTACAATATCGAACAAGTGATATTCACGCATCAGGTCACGGAAACTTGGATGAATTACTATGGATTCAAAAAACTATTAATCCAAAATTCTTTATGCCAGTTCACGGATATCATTCAATGTTGCGTGCCCATGCACAAGGAGCTATGGAGATAAACGGTGTTGAGAAAAAGAATATTATTATTCCAGATAATGGATCAATTATTGATGTAAACAAGGACGGATTCATTGTTCACAAGGCAAAAGCACCAAATAACATTAGTGTTGTTGAAGGATTCCGTGTTGGAGATATCCAAGACGTTGTAGTGCGTGATCGAAAGACACTTACTAAAGAAGGAATCTTTGTGGTTATCGCGACTATCGATCCAAAATCAGGAAAGATGCGAAAATCACCGGATATTATTTCCCGAGGATTTGTGTACCTACGTGACTCACAGGAACTTATCCAAGGAGCACGAAACTTGGTGAAACAAACAATTCTAAAAAGTACTCAAAATAAAAATCCTGTTGATTTTGATACGGTTAAGAAGAAACTTTCTGATGACCTTGGACGATACCTTGTACAGAATACCGGTAAACGACCAATCATTATTCCAGTTGTTCTTGGTTTATAATAATCCATTTAAAAAACCCTGCAGATAGTGCTGGGTTTTTTATTTAAAAATTTTTAAATTAGGACTGGTTTGAATCATCCCCTCGTTTTTCGTGCCTGTCTCTGGTTAATCTAACGTCGTGATCAGGTTGGTCAGCCTGTTGAGGGTTTCCAACTCGCTTAGGAAGCGGGTTTGGAGGATCTTGCGTTTTGTCTGTCAAAATTTCAGTGTTTATGGTTAATATGCGTTTCGTAGTTTACCTTAATTATACAGACTGCATCTTAAAAAACAAATTGTTAATTTCGGAGAACTTCTGTCTGTAAATTATGTGACAGCTTAATAATTTTAGACGGGGCGGTGTCATAGACTTGACCTCCATCCATATAGTAATCAACATCGTCACCAAAATAGTCTCTTGCTTGATCAATAGTTTCTGCAGGAGACTGCCCTTCAGGGTTAGCACTCGGCGCAACGAGAGGTCCAACCTCAAGAATGAGCCTCCTAAGCTCTGCATCATCAGGAATACGAAAGGCAATTCCTCCGGTTCCCTTGTGAATATGGTGAGTATTCACCCGCTCATCATTTACTGGCAAAATAACACTTACTTTTCCAGGCCAATAATTCTCAAGATATTTTTTTATATCAGGGGTTACGGTTACATCAAATGTTTCAATCTGATCGTAATTAGCTACCAGCACCAGCACTGGCTTTAGGAGATTACGGCTTTTGATTGTATATATTCGATCAACTGCATGAGGATCATGAGCATTGCAAACAATTCCGTACAAGGTGTCAGTACGAATTACAGCAACACCTGCATTTTTAATAATTTCATTGAAAGTCTTCATATTATAATTATGAACTTATTTTCATCTTAATCAAATGTTATTTTAGATGATTTTCCAAAATTTAAAGAGCAATAAGATCTTTTCTTATTGCTCGTTTATTAGTGTGTTTGAATACTAGGAATTTTGATTAATGAACAACGCCCCTTGTGTAATTGCATCAAATTCGGGGGGTAAGGCTTCCGAACTTACGATAAAAATTTCTATTTTGAGTTTTGAACTATTCTCATCAAAGACCTCGTTGAAATCAAGAGACATTTGCTCTATTTTACCCTCATCAAATTCAAATGCAGCGCAACAAATAAGTTGCTCAATATCAAATTCAATTTTAAGTTCATTTTCTGGTAAAGTTTCTTTATAAAACTTTTCAAAAGTCTCAGGTTTATATTGATCATATAAACATAATGGGTCAAATAGGTCAGAACTGTAGTCAGGAATTGGATTTGTTGAAGCCGTCATAATTAAGTTGTTATTTTAGTGAGTATTAATTTAATTTCCGTTAGGGCATTATAAACATAATATTAAATGATTGTCAAATTAATAATATTATGTTTAATAAAAAGCGAAAGCTTTTAGTTTTCGCTTTTTATTAAACTCTAAATTCAATAACATCACCGTCTTGAACGATGTACTCCTTGCCTTCAGTTCTTAGTAATCCTTGAGACCGTGCCTCAGCAAATGATCCAGAATCCAAGAGCTCTTGGGTTCCTATAACCTCTGCCCTGATGAACCGCGTTTCGAAATCACTATGAATCGCTGCTCCAGCTTGTGGCCCCGTTGAACCAATCTTAACCGTCCAGGCACGCGTTTCCTTTTCACCAGTTGTGAAATAGGTCATCAGACCCAGGAGCTTGTAGGCTGAAATAATCAACTCATCAATTCCATCATCAGTATGTTCTAAATCCTCTTTCATCATTTGTTTATCTTCACCTTCAAACTCTGATAGGTCATGTTCTGTCTTTGCATCAATAATAACAAACTCTGAACCAGAGGCAGCAATTTCTACAGTAATCGTTGCGAATTTTTCTGGATCAGTAACATCGAGATTCTTTCCACCTGTTTTTTTGTTCAGTCCATACATGACTGGTTTTGAAGTCAGAAGCTGTAGACTTTTTAAAGTCTTTTGATCATCTTCATTCAAATCAATTGAATTTGCTAACTCTTCATTTTCTAAAACAACAAGAACTTTTTGACAGACGCCATTTTCAGCTACAGCTTCCTTGTCACCACGCTTTACATCACGAGCTAATTTTACGATACGATTCTGAACTGATTCCATGTCCGCCAAAATTAATTCCATATTAATAACTTTAATATCACGTAATGGGTCAATGGAACCATAGACATGCGTTTGTTCTGAACAAGTTTCGTCCTGAATTTCAAAAATTCGAACCATATGCAAGATTGCATCAGTTTCTCGAATATTAGCGAGGAACTTATTACCAAGCCCTTCCCCTTTTGATGCTCCTTCAACAAGCCCAGCAATATCAACAAATTCCACGGCTGCAGGTATAGTTTTTTGCGTTTTTGAAAAATCTGATAAATCGTACAGCCGTTTATCAGGGACAGCTACAATACCAACTGACGGGTCAATCGTACAGAAAGGGTAGTTTTCAGCTGGAACTGATTTCTGAGTTAGTGCATTAAAAAGAGTCGACTTTCCAACATTAGGAAGTCCAACGATACCAATAGATAATGACATACTATTTTTGTTTAATTCCTCCTCCTTGTTTTGATTGCCAAGATGTCATCAATTTTGCAATCTCTGCTTGGTTCTCTCGCATAACCTGCATCGTAGCCATTTGTTCATTTTGACCTTGCTTTTTCTTTGCTTCAATTTGAGACTGAAGTGTTTTGAAAAAATCAGGATTCTCTGAAACGAGAGCAATAATCATGTCTTGTTGGTCTTGTGGTAGGTTCTTCATCTTTGCTCGAACCATTTTTTTAATTAGAAAATCTTTAACTCCCATATAACGTAATATAAATTAGGTAAATAATATATACGTATCGTATCAAAACAGGCTATTTTTACAATATTTTTTTCATAGGAAGTGTGTAATAATGTAGCTACTTGTACGTCATATACTATGAAGGATACCGATACACAACAATATACTGAACAATTCACGGAGTATTATGAAAAATACTCTGATGATATCTTCCGTTTTTGCATGGTCAAAACTCGAAATCGTTCGAAATCTCTTGATATTACTCAAGATACCTTTATGAAATTTTGGGAATATATTATTGCCGGTAAGGATATAAAGAACGAACGGCCACTTCTCTATCGTATTGCCAGCAACTTAGTCATCGATAATTATCGAAAGAAGAAAGACATTCTTGTCGAAGACTTTACCGCAGGATCATACAATGATTATCTTCATGAAGATCAAGAATCACACATGATCGATAAACTTGATGGAGAGAAGGCAATTACCCTTCTTCATAAACTCCCCGATTCAATGCAGGAAATTATCAATCTTAGGTTTCTCCACGACTTCTCTATTACAGAGATAGGAAAAACCCTAGATATGGAACCAAAGACAGTATCAGTGTATTTACACCGCGGGCTTAAAAAGCTCCGCGAAATCCTAGAAGAATATGAACAATAATGACAACCTAGAAAAATTCATATCTGAAATTGAGTCAATAAAAATGACACTCAATGAAAAGAATGAGATGAGAAATCATCTTACGTCTTTTGCGATGAACTACGTACCTACAGTAAGTCCATACCATAAAACAATGTTACTGATGCGGCGCAGTCTAGCTGTTGCCTTTGTTGCAATCCTTTCGGTAGGATCGCTCTCAAATGTTGTATCAGGACAAGCGCTTCCAGGCGACACGCTCTACCCTGTTAAAATCGCTCACGAAGAAATCAAGCTCGCAACAACCGTAGACACAAAGAAAAAGATCAGTTATGAAATTCGTCGAACAGAAAAACGAATTCAAGAAGCAACCAAACTGGCTTCTCAAAATGATCTTGATTCAGAAACCCAAACTGAAATTGCTGAAACGATCAAAAAACAAGCAAACAAAGTAAAAGTACACATCAAAGAAGTAAAAGAAGACAATCCCGAAGAAGCTCTCGTTCTGAATGCTGAACTTAAATCGACAATAAAAATAAATGCTGAGGCCTTGAAACAAGTTTCTACAACTATTGAACAACAAGAAGTAGTCGCCATAGAGAAAGAGATTGCAGAAGTTGAAGAAATTCTACCTGAAGATGAAACTCTAGAAGATTCACTTATAAATGAAGACACAGAAACAGTGCTAGTGATCGAAGATACTAAAGAAATTGCACCTGAAATTCTGGAGTCCGAATATGTATCGGTAGAAGTATCATTTGCTGAAAGCCTCCTAGGTAGTATAGAAAAAGAGGTAAGGGAAATCGAAGCTTTCGAAAATCAAGTTTCAGAAGAACTTATTAAAGAAGAAAAAGAATTAGACGAAGAACCGCTACCAAAAGTAACTATCGAAAAAGATGAAGTAGAAAACACGAACTCAGAAATCACTAATGATTTTAAAGAAGAGAAAATAAAAATAAGCGCTATTCAAAAAGAAATTAATTCACTCGAAGATATCCTTAACCTAAAGAAACAAATCAAAGGAACCAAAGCCAAACTTACTTTATCTGAAGATTTTCTTGCAATAACTGATATTTTTGACGAAGAACTTATTTATGCAAATGTTGACATGCTCTTACAAGCTGGAAAATATAAAAACTCATTTATTCTTCTCCAAGAAGTGCTTACCTATTACCAAGAGCAACTTCTTGTAAAATACTTGGCATTTGATCTTGGTATTCAAGTGACAGCTGAAGCTGACATTCCACTTGAGAAAGAAATTATATTAGAAGAAGAAATTCCAATGCTGATTGAATTAGAAGACATACCTGAAGAAGAAATTGAAAAAACACTAACTGAATAAGTTAGTGTTTTATTACAACGAAGGAGTAAAAGTGTCAAAGTGCCTTCCTTTAAAATTTATTATTCAATAAGCTCAATCTCTCCAATAACATTACTAGTAGAGAAATCACTTGTTTCTTCTTTTTTTTTATAGATGATTCTTATACCTACAAGTACCAGCGCAAGTCCCCCAGCAAGCGCTGTAGTCCACAGAGACAGGTTTGAATCAGTATGTTCACCCATTGCAGCCTCAGCTTGACCGAAATCAACACGCTTCTTTTTTGGGTACTCTTTCAAGAAACGATCAAGCGCTGAATCAATGCCACTGTGACTAATAGTTTCCTTTGTTTCAATAACCACAGTCTCAGTTACGTGACCTTTAGATTTAGGTGAAGGTACTTTTTTTGAGAAAGAACTAACGCTGATATTACTGTCATTCTCCAAGGAAAGCCATGAGCTGTGGACACTGTTTAACCCGTGAGCTGATTTGGGAATAATCAGACTGCCGCGTGCTTTTAATATTGAATACCTTGGAAAGGTATAGTCTTGTGAAATTTGAACAAGGCTCCAACCTTCTAAGTCAATGTCGATATCAGTGGCGTTTTCCATCATAATTCCTGAGGTATTTGTAATCTGACTAATCATTACACTGTGTTCATGCACCTCCAGAGTCTTGCGTACCATAAAGGTTGGTTCTTTATCCGCTTTTTGTGCCAAGCGACTATCGTAAAATTCAAAAACTAATTCATATTCTCCTGGATATTCATATATATGTTCGATTTCAATCAGTCGCTCAGTTTCTAAAAATGACCCATCGCCAAAGTTCAAATAATATATTCCACCACCGAATCTTTTGGTTGAACTATTTCCTTTTCTTTTGGTGACGTAGGCTTCAATTGATACCGGTGAACCTGCAATAGCCTGACTCATGACATCAATATGAGCATAGGTGTAAACGGGTACTTTTTTTGATGAACCATTTGATGTTGTGTCACTAGCGGAATCGTCTATGGTTTCGCTCGGATCGTTATCACTGCCGTTATTTCCTGTTGAGTTATTTGCAGCCCCAGGCGTAGGTTCTGAAGCAATCCAAGAATTTCCTGATACCTGTAAACTATTTCCATTCCCCACGGCTCCCTCATCTGATGAATAGGTACTCGTTGATTGAATAGTCTTATTTTCATCACTCATTGATAATGTTTCGCCAGTATTATTTAGTGAGAAAGAACTTTTTATTAAATTAAGTGCATTACCATAGAGCCCATAGATGTTATCTAAGTTCTGAACAATGAGTGCTCTTTCGTTTGGATCCAAGTCAGAAAATCCATCAGGAGTTAGTCGATGATGGGTTTCGTTTTCGTAAAAATACCATGTCCCAATATCAATAGCAGCGCTACCAGTATTAATAATTTCTACCCACTCGAAACTACTGTCTGAACCTTCAGCGTCATACATTATTTCAACAATTATAATTTGTGCTGAAACCTGAAATGGGTTGAAGAGAAAACCAACGAATAATATGCTAGTTAAAAATTCCACGAAGTACGTCTTCGGGTACTTCTTTGGTTGAGTTACTTTTCTTAATCTTTGAGGAAATATTAGTTTGTGGTTTTGGGTTTGGGTTTGATTGAGTTGTGTCATGTTGAAGTGTTTCTTTAATTTTCGAATGGATACTTCCCGTGTCAGTTTTTACCTGTTCTTTCTGTTCTGCTTGTTGTGATTTTAGCTCTTGGGCAAAATGAGGTTCAGGTATTTCCTTTTGAATTGGTGTTACTTTTTGAGTCTGTTGAGCCGTAGCTTTATTATTAAGAATCTTCTTTTCTGTGAAAGATTTTTTAACTACTGGTGCGGTTTTTGCAATAGTACCTGATCCCTGCATTGCTTTCTTGAGAGCATTTTGCAATGAAGACATTGTTCTTCTTTTCGCTCCTCGTTCTGATTTTCCTGATTGTTTATTAACGATTGCTGCTGCTTTCGCAGTTACTGATTTTGGAATAGATGTTGTAGAAGGTACAAGATTCCCTGTTTTAGATAAAGGTTCTGAAGTGGTAGCGTATTTTCTAATGTTTTTTACAACCTCGGGAATAATGTTATTTTTTGCACCAAAACTTTTCTTCGGTGAATCGAATTTTTCCAAGAGGGCATTTAACTTAGGGGAAACAACTTTTTTCATCTCAAGTTCGGCTTCCTTTTCATCTCGCTCTTTTGCTGCTTTTTTAAATGGACTGGTTGCTATATCTCTATCATTTTTAGTAACGACAAAACTTCGTTTCTCAAGTTTTGCAGCAGGTTTACCTGTTGGTTTTTTAGCTTGCTTTACGCTATTGCTTTTGGCGATGGTACCATCTTCTTTTCTAAAGCTTCGTTTTTCTGGTTTGTTTACGGGCTTGTACCATTTTGTGATACTTGCTTCTACTTCCGCTCTGGGCTCAGCATACTGTGCTCGGGAAGCTGCGATCATTTGCTCTCGCATGGAAACAGCAGGCTTTTCAATTGGCGCGATGGTGCGAGCCGAGAATGGTCGTGATCCAATCCCATCAATCATGAGCGACAGATAAATCTGGAATTTCCCGAGATTTACGAGATCTTCTGCAGTAAAGGTGGGTGCGAATTGTTTTTCAAAAACCTCTGCATCCGTGGCCCCAATCCTGAAAGTAATCATAGTTCCCACGTTACCAAAAATAGCCGCAGATACGGTCTCATCCATCTGTTCTACATATTGGTGAGCAACAGTAAGGTTCAGTTTATACTTACGTGCCTCAGACAAAATATCCGCGAATGATTCATTCGCAAAGTTTTGAAACTCATCAACAAAGAAAAAGAAATTAGGTAATTCCTGTAAACGTCCTGCTCCAACATCAGCACGTGAAAGCGCGCCAAGGAATAATTTTGTAATCAACATTCCACCTAATAGGTTTCCATTTGATTCTCCAATTAGACCTTTTGAAAGGTTTACAAGGAGGATTTTCTTTTCGTCCATGATGTGACGGAAATCCATAGTAGATTTCTGTTGTCCGATAATATTTCGAATCAGTGGATTCGCGGTAAATTGTCCAATCTTGTTTTGGATCGCAGCTCCTGCCTCTCGAGCGTAACGTGGGTCCCATTTGTTATATTCATCTATCCAAAAAGCCTTTACTGAATCATCAGTAATATATTTAATCACATCATTACGATAGTCCTTTTCAGCAAGCATTCGGTTTACTCCCAACAAGGTCGCTCCAGGATATTCCAAAAGAGCGAGAAGCGTGTTTGCTAAAATATACTCCATTCGGGCTGACCAGGCATCAAGCCAGATTTTCTTGAACGTAGCCATCAATCCAGATACAACAAGGTGACGTTTATCAGCATCGACATGTTCTAGAACGTTAAATGACATTGGATAGTCAGTATCAAAAGGCGCAAAATAAACAACGTCTTGAACACGTTCAGATGGAATATAATCAATCAATTCATCAATCGCTGATCCATGCGGGTCCATAAAACACATCCCTTCACCATTGAGGATGTCTTGTGCTGCCATGTTTTCTAGAAGCGTCGATTTTCCCATACCCGTCTTTCCAATCACATAAACGTGACGTGAACGATCTTCATTTTTTATTCCAAATTTAGTTCGACCGTTTCTGAAATCAGTCTCTCCAAAATAGGTTACTTGATCCCCGTTTGACATGCATTCAGTATATCATAATCGCTGTTGTTAAAATAAAAACCTTAGTTAGATAAGACTCATATTTAACCATTTATTCACATTATCTTAGATATTTGAATACAGACTTTCCTTATCTATCCTGATACATCAACCACTGTATCTACGTTTTCTTTTGTTGGTTCAACAAACTCTTGGTGCATACGTATCAGAAAAAATAATATGACATTTGCAGTAAAGTTTACATCACGTATAGCAGTAAGTGTTGAG
>JBLHWN010000012.1:0-13661 GCA_047629175.1 Minisyncoccia bacterium | reverse complement strand
GTTAAACTATAATGAAAACATGATTCATCTTCCCTCACTTAAATACAAAACAATGCCGCGACCTAATCGTCCGCTTTTTGAACAAACTTACATTGTTCCAAACGAAGAAGAATATAGAGATTTTTGGAAAGATATTTATGTATTCATGCGAGGCATTGAATTTAAATCTCCGGTTATGAGAAAAATAAAAAAGCTTATTGATACTGATTCTGGATTTTTTGGTTTCCGTGTACACCCTGTAACACAAGAACCAAAATATTTCCATGCAGGAATATCACTTGAGCTTGATCGTGATGACGCTATCTTTCCTATGCATCCCGGAGTCCTTGAGTACTCTGGATACGGAGCAGTAAATGGATATTACGTTCTGCTGTCTCACCCAAATATTGTCACTGAGGATGGGTATGTTTTTCATACTATGTATTGTCACTTGAAAAAGCCTTTGGTTAAATTTAACTCATATCAAAAAATGCTGCGGGAAATTAGCCTAGGAAGTCATCCAATTGTGCCTGTAGATATAGATGTCTGCTTAGGGCATGCATCTACCTCAGGTGTAGCTCGTGAGCAATATCCAGGATTGTATTTTGAATGTTCATTTAGGAAATTTGATGAAATACCAATTGTAATTGATCCTCTACAGCTCTATTATGTCCGATCTGTCAGTAACAAAACCGCAGAAATTATACATCCAAAAAAGATTAAGAAAACAAAAAAACGTTAGTGACTACTACTAATTTTTTTTGTTAATAGGTGATTTTCACTTTCTGTAAAACAGGGTGTATACTGTTAGGACTATGGAAAATAAAAAAAACAATCACGTTAAATTACTCATGTATGCAGGGACACTTTTCCTGCTTGTGTTATCAATTCTCGCAATTACGGCTACTGCTTTTGTTATGAAGGGTAACCAAAGCTATGATGAAAATACTATTTCAGTTACAGGAAGAGCAGAGGTAAATGCAGCTCCTGATGTTGCGACGTTCTCATTCACGGTAAAAGAGACGAATAATTCAATCGAAGTAGCCCAAGGGATAATCTCAGAAAAGGTTTCAATTATTCTTAATGGACTTGAAAACGCAGATGTTGAAGAAGAAGATATTAAAACACAGTCGTATACAATGTATCCAAAATACGAATGGGTTAAGGTGGCTCAAGACCAAGAGGAAATTGGAGTAGATGGAACTATCTATTTCCCAGGTCAAGATCGCAAGCAAGTCCAGGTTGGATTTGATGTGAGTCAAAACGTAACGGTTAAATTACGTGACTTTGATAAGGTGGGAGAGGTCCTCACATTATTTGGAGAAACAGGTGTTGAAAATCTTAATGGCCCAAATTTCCAAATTGATGAACCTGACGAACTCCAAGAAGAGGCACGAGAAATGGCTATCAAGGAAGCAAAAGAAAAGGCAAAGCAGTTAGCAAAAGATCTCGGTGTGCGACTTGGAAAGGTAGTCTCATTTAATGAAGGAAATAATGGAGGATATTATCCAGAACCATACGCTCGAGGATACGCACTAGAATCTGCTGACTACGCAGTTAAGGCATCTCCTGAATTGCCGGTAGGGGAGAATACGATTACCTCAAATGTAACAATTATTTATACTATTAAATAAGCAAAGGAACGAAGTGACTATTGCGAATTTATGGAGATTATTAATTCGTTCTTTTTGAATTAATAATTCTTATAAATAAGTTATAGAGCATTCGCAAATTCGATAATAGCGAACTTATGCAGATAAAAGGCCCGTGTTTCAGGGTCTTTTATCCTGCCAAATATCATAAGGGATAACAGCGACAATAGCGCGCCTAAAGGTATTCGTATTTTATATGTGCTTCGCGCATTAAAATACTTCAATTTATAGAGATTACCAATTCGTTCTTTTTGAATTAATTATTCTTATAGGTAGGCTACGGAATTTACAATCGAGATAATATTGACATATTCCTTTTGGAGTATACAGTAAGACTATGTTAAGAACCTTGAGGGAAAAACCCGACAGGTTTTTAAATTGCAAAATTAAATGAGTTACAGAGATTTTCTAGAGAAAATCGAAAATAACGAATTTATGCAGATTTTTATTTCGTTTTACTTGAAATAAAAATTCTGCCAAATGAGAACTTAACCCAATTATTTAAAATTATTATGAAATTTCTTAAAAAAGTATCTGCGGAAATGAAAAAGGTGGTTTGGCCAAACCGAAACACAACGATCTTGTACACTTTTATTACCATTCTAGTGTCATTGTTCGTTGCCTATTATCTTGGTCTCTTTGACTACATCTTTACTAATTACGGTCTTAAACAACTTCTGTAATTCTTCTCGATTATGTCAGATAAAAAAGAAAACAAAGAAGTACGAATGAGTCGTGCATGGTATGCAATTCATACCTATGCAGGATATGAAAATGCCGTTGAGCGTAACTTACGTCAACGTATTGAATCTCTCGGTGTAGAAGATCTTATCTTTGACATCCTCGTACCTTCAGAAAAGAAAATTAAAATCAAAGGAGGAAAACGTGTAGAGGTAGAAGAGCGTATTTTCCCTGGATATGTACTCGTTGATATGATCGTTACTGAGGAATCTTGGTATATCGTTCGTAACACTCCACGAGTTACCGGATTTATTGGGGCAGGAGGAACTGATCCAGTACCAGTAAAGCAAGCAGAGATTGATACCATCCTGGAACGAATGAAAACGGCACACATTGAACAAGATTCACATTATGATATCGGTGAAACCATCATGATTATTGATGGACCATTTTCTGATTTCGAAGGAAAAATTGACGCTATTGACAGCGAACGCGGAAAAGTTAAACTACTCGTATCTATGTTTGGCCGGGAAACCCCGGTTGAACTCGATTTCTTACAAATCAAAAAACTGTAAGGGTAACTAATATAAATTATTATGGCAAAACTCGTAAAACAACTAAAACTTCAAATTGATGCTGGTAAAGCAAATCCAGCTCCACCACTTGGGCCAGCTTTGGGACAAGCGGGGGTTAATATTGGAGAATTCGTAAATCAATTCAACGCCGCAACTCAAGACCAAATGGGAAATAAGTTGTCAGTCGTTGTAAATATCTACGAAGACCGAACATTTGATTTTATTCTTAAAACGCCTCCAGTTACAGGACTTATCCTAAAGGCTGCTGGTGTGAAATCAGGTTCAGGAAAACCAAACACTAAAAAAGCAGGATCAATTACTGATGCTCAGTTAACTGAGATTGCAGAAATTAAAATGCCTGACCTTAACGCTCATGATATTGATGCTGCAAAGAAAATTGTTGCAGGATCATGTCGAGCAGCAGGAATAGACGTAAAAGGATAATAAAAAACACCGTAAGGTGTTTTTTATTATGTTCGTTTCCAAATTTGAAATTTAAGTGAGTAGGGGGAGTTTTCGTAAAAATGACCATTGCGCACCTAAAGGTATTCGTATTTTATATTTTTTTCCTACATTAAAATACTTCAACTTATGCAGATTTTTGCCTCATGATTGTTGAGGTAAAAATGCTGCCATATAATTTACTTACGTTTCCAGGTTTGGAATTCGTATTTTAAGTTAGTCTTTTTATCATGCATACTTCCTGAGCCTTCAGTAAGCTTAAATGATGATTCGAATTCTGGAAAAAATGTGTCTGCAGGATTATTGGCCTCAATTAACGTGAGATCTAGCGTATCTGCATAAGGCAGCCCTAGATTATAAATTTGTCCGCCACCGATAATATATATTTTCTTTTTGTTACTTTTTTTTGTGGCTTCACCAAGAGAGCTCACAACCAACGCTCCTTCCACTTTATAGCTAGAATCTCGAGTAATAATAATATTTTGGCGATTCTTCATTGGTCGATATCTTTCTGGAATTGATTCCCAGCTCTTACGTCCCATAATCACCGTGTGGCCTGTTGTTTGTGCAACAAAATGTTTCATGTCATTCTTGATACTATGAATAAGATCACCATGATGTCCGACTCCTCGGTCATTCTGGATCGCTGCAATCATGATGACTTCTTTTTTCTTTTTTTTGAACCAATTAAACATACAAAAATTGTACCATGCTTTGGCTTGGGGATTTTGATATTACTCCCTATAATAGATATATGAACGAAACTTCTAAACGCCCTAGCTGGGATGAATATTTTATTGAAATTATGAGCATGGTTGGAAAACGTGGAACCTGTGACCGTGGTCAAGCTGGTTCAATTATCACACGCGATAATCGTATTCTTGCGACTGGGTATGCAGGTGCGCCTTCAGGAATTCCTCATTGTGACGACGTTGGTCACGAGATGCATACAGTAACTCAGCCTAATGGGGGAGAAACACAGCACTGTACTCGAACGACTCATGCTGAACAAAATGCTATAGCGGCCGCTGCTCGTCATGGTGTGGCAATTGAAGGAGGAACAATTTATTGCAAGATGACACCATGTTATATTTGCGCCAAACTTATCATTAATAGTGGTCTCAAGAGGGTTATTGCCTTGAAAGATTATCACGCTGGAGATCGGTCAAAGGAGATTTTTAAGGAAGCGGGGATTACCTATGATCTTGTTAATTCAAATATAGAGATATATGATAAACAATAATTATGATTGATTTAAAACAATTACAAAAAGAGGTATACGCTAACAAGGTGAAGAAAGGTTTTAATACCACAGATATTGCACAAGAATTTTGTCGTGCCTACGAAGAATTATCTGAAGCATTTAAAAAGTATAACCAAGATGAAGAGGGGGTAGCGGAAGAAATCGCAGACGTAGCAATTTTCCTTCTAGGCATTTCAGAAATAATGGGGTTCGATCTTGAAGATGAAATCACCAAGAAGGTTCAAAAAAACAAAGAACGAAAATACGATTCGTTTATGAACAAAGAAGGACAGAAGATCTTTGTTCGTGTTAAAACAGAAGGAGATGAATAAGAAAGAAAACTAGCTGCTCGGCAAGCTTTTTTTTATGTTTGGTTTGTTATAATAAGAATATTATGAAAGATATTAAGGTAAAAAATCTATTAGCAGCGGAAAAGAAAAGGCAAAAATCAGTTATCAACCTCGTTGCCTCAGAAAACTATGTTTCGGCAGATGTTTTAAAGGCATTGGGAACAGAGACAACGAATAAATACGCAGAAGGGTACTCAGGAGCTCGATATTACGGTGGAAACGAAATTATCGACCAGATTGAAGACTTAGCGATTGAGCGTGCCCTAAAGCTCTTTAAATTGAATCCAAAAAAATGGGGGGTGAATGTACAACCACATTCTGGATCACCTGCGAATATTGCAGTTTACCAAGCCTTGGTACCAAAAGGTGGAAAAATTATGGGAATGACTTTGTCTCATGGTGGGCATTTAACTCACGGTCACGGAGTCTCATTTTCTGGTAAATTCTGGGAACAAGTTCCGTATGGAGTAGATCCAAAAACCGAAAAAATTAATTACGATGAACTAAAAAAAATTGCAAAGAAAGAAAAACCTGCTTTGGTTATTGCTGGATATTCCGCCTATCCTCGAAAAATTGATTTCAAAAAAATGCGAGAAGTTGCGGATGCAGCTGGAGCCTACCTGATGGTAGATATGGCACATATTTCTGGGCTTATTGCTGGAGGGGAACATTCCTCACCATTCAAATACGCAGATGTCGTTACCACCACAACACACAAGGTCCTCCGTGGTCCACGTGGGGGAATGATTTACTCACTACATGACTATGGTGTAGGAAAAAAAACTCCTAAACTAAAATCTAAAAAGGTTGCTCCAACGTTGTTTGAAAAAATTCAAAAATCAGTATTCCCAGGAATGCAGGGAGGTCCACATATGAATCAGATTGCGGCACTGGCAGTAGCATTAAAAGAAGCAGATTCTGCATCATTCAAAAAATACACACAACAAGTCGTTAAAAATTCAAAGACACTAGCGAGTGAATTAAAAAGACTTGGGTGGCGGATTACCTCAGGTGGAACTGACAATCATGTTTTCCTTATGGATGTTTGGAATGATGGTACAGGGCTGTCTGGAAAAGACGCTTCAACACGTTTAGAAAAAAATGGAATTATCGTTAATATGAACACGATTCCGTTTGATACTCGCTCACCTTTTAATCCATCAGGATTACGTTTAGGAACAGCGGCTGAGACAACACGAGGGAAAAAAGAAAAAGATATGATTAAACTCGCTAGTAAGATTGACAAAATCTTGCGAAAGTAGATTCTAAAGGGTATATGAAACAACAAAATGGGAAACTAATTCTCATTTTTTTATTAGCTATTGCGTGGCTTGGTGTAATTGTATTTGTGTATATTCACGAATCAAAGCCAAAGAAAAATATTTCTTTGGCCCAAGGAGGAGATTATCCAATACACCCTTATACTGATGAAGAACTAAAGGCATTAGCAGAAGAAATGAATCACCAAAAACCTGAGGTAATTGTCACTCCTGCGGATGTCTTTGTTGTTGAAAATCAGTCTGAAATTGAATCAAAACTACAGGACAATTATTCTTTTGTTATTGATCCCATTATTGAGGAAGTAGCTAAGCAAGAGACCGTAATCGTACCTACAGAACCTCTTGTGTCACAAGTGGTTGTTCAAAGATCAAGATGCGGAAACTTCTTCTGCTATTCTTCGTTAGATTTTCTTGAAATATATAACGATTTTGAACGAAATCAGAACTTGGATTTTTTAAATAAATATATTTACCAAGTTGATGAAGTGGATGATTATATTAAACAAAAGGCAGTAGCCCGTGGTTATCAAAAGCGAGGTTTTGCGAATGAAGCAGAATTGGTTTGGTTTGAAAATGTACAAACGCGGTCAGAGGTAAAGAATGCATATATTGCGCTTCGAAATGAAATGCTTGCAGAAGGTATTAGGCTTCATTTTGTATCAGGATATCGTTCGTCAAGTTCACAACGATATATCTTTAAAGACAAGATGGAAAACATTAATACAGGCAATATTCCATCAGGTGTGCATGATGCGAAATTAGATGAAGTCCTTTCTCGCTCAGCCATTCCATCCTACTCAAAGCACCACTCAGGTTACGCTGTTGATTTTGGTTGTGGAAATAATTACCTTGTATTTTCTTTTGCTGAGACTGAATGTTACCAATGGATGAGTGCAAATAACTTTGAGAATTCAAAAAAACATGGATTTATCCCAAGTTACCCAGAGAATGTTGCTTTGCAAGGGCCGAACCCGGAGCCCTGGGAATTTGTTTGGGTGGGGATTGAATCCCTAAAGTAAAAAGAACTCAAGTAAGTTCTTTTTATACAGCCATCTTAGCTTTGATAGTTTCTTGATGGTTATAATCTTCTAGTTTAGCTAACTTGTAGATATCGTTCGGTGTTTCGATTTTCTTTGTATCTAGATCTTCCAATGATTTTATATCAGGATTCAACCAAAGAGTGGGGAGTTTCCCAGGGTTTCGTTTTAATTGTTGTTTAACCACATCAAGGTGATCATGATAGATATGTGCATCACCCAAAGTAAGAATTAATTCATCAGGTTCAAGGTCAGTTATCTGTGCAACGATATGAAGCATTAATGCATACGAGGCAATATTAAAGGGAACACCGAGGAACATATCACAACTTCGTTGAAACATATGTAATGATAGTTTCCCATCAGCAACAAAGAACTGGAACATCATATGACATGGTGGGAGTGCCATTTGATCAAGTTCGCCTGGATTCCAAGCTGAAACAATAAGACGTCGATCATTTGGCGTTGTTTTGATTTTTTCAATAACATCTTTGAGTTGATCAACTACCTTACCATTCGGTCCTTGCCAATTTCGCCACTGCACACCATACACACGACCTAGGTCGCCATCATACTCGGCCTTTGGAGCCCAATAGTCTGCCTGAGCATTATTATCCCAGATCTTACATCCGAGACGATTTAATTCATTGTTGTCGTTGTATCCAGACATAAACCACAGTAATTCTGCTGCCATGGTTCGAAAGGCGAGTTTCTTGGTTGTCACTGCCGGAAATCCATCTGACATCTTGAACCGCATTTGCTCAGTGAATATTTTCCGTGTTCCACCATTTCGTCCTTCAATATCGGTTCCTTTATTCATTACTTTTTTAAGTACATCTAAATATTGTTGCATAGTTCTAATTAATTAAGCTTACAGTGAGTAAAGTCAGCAGTGTATCGTTCTGCGTTTTGATCTTTCACAAATTTTCCGTCAATAAGTGTTCCAGTTCGAGAATTGATTTCTTTGTATACTTCTTCCATGACTTGTGATGGATCATATCCTAACTTGCCCATAGCTCCTGTAGCGTAAACAATGATATCTCCAAGTGCGTCGACTATTGATTCTGGATTTCCATCAGGATTGATAATCATTTCGTCAGCATACGCAAGAGCACGTTCACGTGCTTCCTCACTTTTTATATTTCCAGTACTTTCTAACACTTCTTCAATAATAAATGAGGCTTCTATTTTATGATTAAATTCACGATCAATCAGGCCTCTAGCGCGGTTCCATTCAATAATTTTTTTAAACATATTCATACAAGAATTATACCCCAAGGGCACTTCCAAATCTATACTCACGTCGTTCGTTAGATTTTAGGGAGTATATACTCTCATGCTATAATGCCTATATGAAAGGTAAACTTATTGTTATTGATGGAACTGATGGTTCAGGGAAGGCCACTCAGGTCGCACAGCTGAAAGAACGGCTTATCAGTGAAGGCCACCATGTCCAATCTCTTGATTTCCCTCGCTATTATGATAATTTTTTTGGTGGCTTCATAGGTGAGTGTTTAGCCGGTAAACATGGTGATTGGAAAGGACTCCATCCAAAAATCGCATCAGTTGTATATGCTGCAGATCGTTTTGAATCCTCAGATCAAATTGGAAAATGGATAGAAGCAGGTGATATGGTGATTCTTGATCGCTATGTATCATCAAATCAAATTCACCAAGGTGGAAAAATTGATAATGAAGAAGAACGGCGAGAATTTATGCAATGGCTTGATCGTATGGAGCATGAGGTTTTTAATATCCCACGGCCAGACGCTATTTTATATCTTGATGTTCCAATTTCGGTGACTCAGGAATTGTTAGTTCAAAAAGGAAACCAAGAATCAAAGGAATATCTGGAAGGGGGGACAGACCAACACGAAGACGATCCAGAGCACTTAGAAAATGCAAAACAAGCAGGATTGAAATTAATTGCGGAAACAAACAATTGGGTAAAGATTGAATGTGCTCCAGAAGGAATCATGCGTTCAATTGAAGATATTCATGATGATGTATATGGCGAAGTAACAAAGCTTATTTAAGTTTTTTTTAGGCCTATTCTAGTATTCGCGCGAATACTAGAATAGGCCTAAAATTATCATAATTTGTTATACTCAATATATGAAAAAAGTTATTACATTTGTTATTATTATTGGAGTTCTATTCGTTGCTTGGTACCTCATATCACCAGCATTTATTGATACAGTTGTTGATGAGCCTTTGATCGTTAATGTAGATCCAATTAATTTGAGCGAAGAAGAAGCTGCTGTTGGTAAAGTGGATACGCCAGAAGATATTATTGTCGGTCAGGATATTATAATGGATGAACCTATGGTGGAAGTGAAATCAGAAACATCAGTAGAGAAACGAGGAACATTTCAAGGCACAGACAATTTCCACAAAGGAGAAGGGGATTTAATCGTGGTACAGGGTGGTGAGGAAACATTTATTCGTTTTGAAAACTTTTCAGTAACGAATGGTCCAGATCTTTTTGTTACCCTTAATAAAGGAGTGCCAACATCATCAAGGGAATTCGGTGAGCATATTATTCTCGAAGCTTTAAAAGGAAATAAAGGTTCACAGAACTATAGTCTGGGAGATGTTGATATAACAGAATATGATTCAGTATCAATTTATTGTCGAAATTTTTCAACTTTATTTGCTACGGCAACACTGTAATTTATGACTAAAATAGTACTAGGTGGAGGTTGTTTTTGGTGTATGGACCCAGTCTTTAGAATGACAGAAGGTGTATCAGGGGTAGTAGTAGGATTTTCTGGAGGTGAAGATGCAAATCCAACTTATAGAGAAATCTGCGGTGGAAAAACAGGACATGCGGAAGTTTTGGAAATTACCTATGATCCAGAAATCGTTAGTCTACAAAAAATATTTCAAATATTTTTCACGGTCCATGATCCGACAACATTGAATCAGCAGGGGGCTGATAAGGGAACACAATACCGCAGCATTATTCTCTATGAAAATAATAAGGATATGATTCTCGCAAACCAATTAATTAATGGATTAAATGAATCAAGGGCATATCCTAATCCAATTGTTACTGAGGTAGCACCACTGGAAGCGTTCTATTCAGCAGAGGAGTATCATCAGAATTATTTTAATAAAAATCCAGAACAAGGATATTGCCAGATTGTTATTGCACCAAAGATCGAGAAGTTAAATGAGCTACAGATATTTTCCTCAGAAAATAGACAATAGCGAATTTATGCAGATTTTTATCTTATAATTTTTAAGGTAAAAATTCTGCGCAATAAAGTGTTAAAAAATCAAGAATAGTCCTTGGTTTTTGTTATACTAGATGTATGAAAATATATTTTGCAGGCTCAATCCGTGGGGGACGTGACGATAAGGATAATTATAAAAAGATAATTGATCAGTTAAAAGAATACGGAGTTGTTCTCACTGAACATATAGGACTTGCGTCATTATCTGATGAGGGGCAGGTCCAATTCACTGAAGAACAAATCTATACTCAGGATGTTAATTGGATTAAAGAGTCGGACATCGTTGTTGTTGAAGCTACTCAACCAAGTCTCGGAGTAGGGTATGAGCTAGGTCTTTCAGAAGCTCTGGGTAAACGCGTAGTCTGTTTCTTTAATACCAGTTCAGGTAAATCGCTCTCAGCGATGGTAAGGGGTAATAATAATTATGAAATCCATGATTATCAAGTGTTAGATGAGATCCCAAATATTCTTGAAAATATCTTTAAAAAACAATCAGACTAGGCTGATTGTTTTTTTATCCATTTCGCATATTTTTCGGACATGTCTTTGAAAGATTTCTTATTATCACAAATCTTTTTAGTTCCATGCACCATAGTAATATTTGATTTTAAATTAATAAGAGCTTTTGGTTTTTTAATTGTCTCCATTTTAGCAATTCGTTTTTTTGCTGTTTTTAGTATTTGCTTTTCGCTACGGGTTACTTTTTTAATAAAAGCCTGAGGAGAAAGTTTCTTGCCAGTCGCTAATGTTACAAACTCGGGGAAGGTTTTACTCGCAGCTAGTGTCCAGACTTTTTTCATTTCTTTTCCTATATTTTTGTTATCAACCATATAGCCATATTTTTTATAGAAGTATTCTTTCCATTGTGTCAGTGTTATTTCAGCAAGTCCGTATCCATGATATGAGCAAGATGAATCAAATGAATAAATATGAGGTACAGCAAGGAGCCATAATGAGTCTTCTGATTGGTCAAAATATTTTTTAAAATTCTTTTTCGCAAAGGCTATTACTTTAGCTTCTGTAAGGTTTTTCGCTTCATAAACATCACGTTCAAATGACATTACAGCATTGATGCTCATCATTCTTGTTGGAATGATCGGTGACATCTTTTTTATCTTTTCTTCAAAAAGTTCAAAAGGGTAGTGCTCACCTTGGTCGTTAGTTGCGTAGCGTGTTCTCCACTCAATTGAACTGAATATTGAATCTAATATCATTGAATGAGTTTCTGCCCATGCAGAAGTCATAGGAAGGAATTCTGTATTTACGCATGTCTCTGTCTGCGTAGAATTTAACAGATGTGCCGCATGACCGCCTTCATGGAAGAGGGTATTCATCGCAATAGATCCTGACCCAACCTGACCTGGTACAGCATTACAAGTAAAGTTTGCTGACCCTGGAATTTTCTTTGTTCCTTCGTATTGAACAAGGTCAGGCCAATGACAAAATCCATTATTATATTTTCCTGTGCGAGCTACAAGGTCCAGTTGAATTGTTCCTCCATCCATATGAATTCCCATATTATGAAAGGCTTGCCCCCAATACGGTAGGGCATTTCCTAACTGAAAATATTCATCTTCACGTTTGATAAAGTCTCCCGACATCAGGTACGAGAAGTTCCATGGTTTTCGTAGACCTTTCTTTTCTTTTTCAAGGGTCCGAATATCTTCAAATGCATATTTAGTTTTCTCGTAAATAGTATCAAAGATACCAAAGAGCTCGTCTTTGGTTAGATTATCTTCATGTTCTGATTTATAGGTATAAAAATCACTATATCCAAGAGCCTGTGCATACTCATTCCTCAAGGAAACGAGTTTGAGGTATTCAGGAACAACACTCGCCGCTGTAGACTCGAGACCTTTGAAATACGCCTTGCGTAACTTTTCATCAGGTTCTACCGTCATTGCTGTTCGCATTTGAGGACGAGACATTTTTTTGAACTTCTTTGTATTGGGAATAATGTATCCTTCTTTTTCAAAGTTTTTCTTTTTAGCGATTTTGTTTTCAAGATCTGCAATCTTTGATTGTATTTCTTGCACTGACGCTGGAGCTTGGTGAAGGTGAAAAAAATGTTTCCAGAGCTCAAGTTTAGTCTGAACATTTGTTGACGCTTGCTGAAGCATATTTTCTACTTGTTCTAGATTTTTAGGATTTGCTTGAAATGCTATTCTTTTCGCAAGAGCGCTGTTCATCTTTGAATTATATTCAGGTTGACCCATGTATGATTTCCAAAAGTAGTTCTCGTGTGCTTTATGTAACCGAGCATAAGTATGATTCATTTTTTTCAGGAATTCTTTAATTTCTGTATTGGTATATTTCTTCATGTCTTGAATATAACATGTTCTTTTTCTTTGGTATAAAAAATGTACAATTAGATGAGTTGCAGAGTTTTCTGGAAGAAAACGATAATAACGAATTTATCTCCCTTTTATTCTCGTGATTTGAGGATAAAAGCTGACGAAGTGAAGTATAAATTCTGCGAAATGATAAACTACAATTATGTTAATTACGGAAACAATTAAAACAACTATTGGAAAAGCTCTTACAGAGCTGGATATTTCATATGATGGAGATATCAACCTTGAACATCCTCGGGAGCTTTCTCATGGAGATTATTCAACGAATATTGCTATGGTATTGGCAAAGATAGAAGGAAAGAATCCTCAAGACCTTGCGAATCTGATTGTTGATAAAATGAATATTGCTAATTTCAGTAATTCTTCTCTTGTAACAATCAAAAATGGCTTCATTAATATTAGGATTAGACCTAGCTTTTTTGAGAGGGAGTTAAAAAAAATATCTGAACAGGGAGAGCATTATGGATGGAATACCTCATGGGAAGGCAAGAAGATCTTGGTAGAACATTCATCTCCAAACCTTTTCAAGCCGTTTCATATCGGCCACATGATGAATAACACGGTAGGAGAGGCAATGGCACGTCTTGCCAAAACAAGCGGAGCTAACGTAACTATTGTTTCATATCCGTCTGATGTATCTCTGGGAATCGCAAAGGCTGTCTGGCAATTCATGGAGCATGGAATCGAAAAATTAGATGAGTTTACAACCATCCCTGAAAAGATGGCATTTCTTGGAACATGTTACGCAGAAGGAACGCAGGCCTATGATGCGGATCCTGAACTTGAAAAACGTGTACGAGAAATTACCC
>JBLHWN010000011.1:0-13686 GCA_047629175.1 Minisyncoccia bacterium | reverse complement strand
TACTGGATCAGTCGAAGTAGGGATTTCAACCATTAAGAACTTCGATGGAAAGGGTCGTGGTTGGATAAATACTCAGGAAATTCTCACTCAATCATTAAATACTGGGATGGTTGAAATTGCGTCCAAAATTCCCAAGCAAACGTTCAGGGATTATTTCAAAAACCTTGGATTAACAACACAAACTAATATAGATTTACCAAATGAAGCAAAGAGCATTAGCACAAACTTGAAAAGTAATAGAGACATTGAATTTGCAAACATGTCGTTTGGACAAGGAATTGCTGTTTCTCCTATAAATATGGTGCGATCACTTTCTGCTTTAGCAAATGGCGGTAAAACAGTTCAACCTCATGTGGTGAGCAAGATTGAATACACTAATGGGTTTTCAAAAACCTTTGACTACAGCGAAGACGGAACTCAGGCAATTACAAAGAACACATCAGGGAAAATTTCTCAGATGTTGGTGAATGTGTTTGATGCGTATCGTGATGGAGGAGTTAAACTGCCTGATTACAGAATTGCAGCCAAAACAGGAACTGCGCAGATTCCAAATCCAGAAGGCGGGTATTATGAGGATCGTAACTTACACTCGTTCTTTGGGTACTTTCCTGCCTATGATCCAGAGTTCATTGTGTTCCTCTATACAGTACATCCAAAAGGAGTAAAATATGCCTCTCAGACCCTTATAGAGCCCTTCAGAGAGACAAGTAAGTACTTGATTAACTACTATAATATCCCACCAGATAGGTAAATAAAACGCGTTAGATTTATTTTTTGAACCTTCTTGAACATACAAACCAGCCCTCCTGGCAGCATATCTATTATTTTTATAAAAAATTTACTATAATTTAGACATTATTAATTTACACGCAATTATTATTTATGAAAAAAGGATTTACCTTAATTGAACTCCTTGTTGTTGTATCAATCATTGGAGTATTAGCAACAATGGTACTTTCGAGTTTATCTTCAGCTAGGGAACGAGCTAGGGACGCAAATAGAAAATCTGATTTGAATCAAATTAGAATAGCTCTCCATATGTGGGCCCTGGATAATGGAGATTTCCAAGACAGTTTGGTTGCGGCAAATTGCGGATACCTAGGTGGTGATTCAGGTGGAATCTATTTGGGGGGAGGGTTTATAGATCATGCTGCTCCAATCAGTGGCTATGGTACCAATTCAGTCATGGGATGTCTTGTTAGTGCTGGAACTGTTGGCACTGAAATTAATGATCCAATAGGAAAGATTGGAGGATTATATTCTACTCCCACTAATGATTCTCATCAGTATCTAAAAATGTCTTGTGCTGAAGGAATCTATCTTTATGCAAAATTAGAAGGTGAGGCTCAATCATCAACGGCGACTGATACAACTTGTGATCCAGCAGCAGATACAAACTTTGGTGTTAATTATTGGATTAAAGTAGACTAGTATTTCACTAGCTAAATAAAAAAGCACTCATGATGAATGCTTTTTTTATTTTGTGAGCCTACAGAGAATGGTCACAGATAAAATACATACGTATTTTCCCGCGACCCCGGCTCGTCTGTCCTGCTTCGCTTCGCTACGATCGGACATGACTCCGCCTTTCAATCCTCTGGCGAACAGCACGAAGGTACTGTTCTTAGGGTCATAAATAAAAAAACACCTGGCGGTGATTTTCATTTGTGACCCTACAGAGAATTGAACTCTGATTACCAGATTGAGAACCTGGTGTCCTAACCGTTAGACGATAGGGCCGATGAAAATATACTACTACCTTTAAATGCATTTTCCAAGAAGATAAATGATTGAATGTGTTAAAATTCTATTATGAAAAGAATAATCGTCACATCATTACTTATTTATTGCAGGATTTGTCGGTACAACAGAACAAGCTAATGCTCAGAGCATTTCACCTCAGCTATCAGAGCAAGTATCAGATATGCTTACTCAAGCGCAGTCTTTTTTAGATAATGCTGTGCTACGACCTGTTGTCCTTCAAATTATTGACCAAGCTCGATTGATGTTAGAACAATATACGGTACTTGAATTAACTGATGATTATATGTTTGAAGATCAAGATGAATTTCTTGCGCTCTACACTGTGCGAGACTTAGAACTTTCTGCTGTAGAGGGGGAAAGATGATGTTGATTTTGAAGCCTGAGACCTTTTTGTTAAGTCTGCAGATAGTGAAATTCTAAATACGTATCTTAAACACTTTGCCGTGTAGGAGGATAACTCAGATACTGTTGCCTAGGTAGAAGAATCTGAAGCTGACGAAACGTGGTTATTGGCTGTTAATTTAGGAGGCGTACTTCTTGATTTTGAGGAAGATTTATTTGATGCAACGTCAACAATGATTCATTAATTTGCACATATTCTCACATTGAATAACGGATAATTACCAAAGACATCAGAGTCATTATGTAAAACCAATTACACAAGCGAAGGGTGCCCAAAGGCATCATCTTATTATCAAGAATTTATTGATGAGTTTTGGAATCCATTAGATCTTGATTTTACAGAATCACTCCATGAACTAGGTGAGGATGAAGCGCTAGAAGAAACTGAAGAGTGGTATGAAGAGCATCCGGAGGATTTTGTAAATGATTATTCAGCTACTAATCCAGGAGAAGATATCGCTGGATCATTTATGTATGTTGTATTTAAAGATAAGCAGGTTAATTTTTCAGGACAGGCAGAAGAAAAAATTAATTTCTTTTATCGTTATCCTGAACTCACTGAATTACGAAACGTCATGAGAAGTCGTTTACATAATGTAATCGTGAACTCGCAATTTTCCCTTCCTGAATAAAATGTTATTAAAAAATACCCAAAAGGGTATTTTTTAGGATTAGAATGATCCTCCTGAATAGAGAAGGATCATGCTGAGTGAAACGAGAATTCCTACAACCACCATCATTTTGCTTGCTCGTTTCCGTCCTTTTTTACTAAATACATTCATAGTATAATCATCATATACTATGGAAAGAAAACGAACAAGATTAAATAACAGACCTTTTTACCATTCGTGGTTTTTTCTAGTTCCTCTGGCGTTAGTACTAATGTTGTTTATAAGAAGTGCATATTCTTCATTTCAAAAGAAACAACATGCTGATCTTGAACGTGAGAAGTATCAACAACGTTTGGACACCTTAAAGGAAAAGAAAACTGACCTAGAGTCAAAAATAGAAAAACTAGAGACTGACCGCGGCAAGGAAGATGAATTTAGAACGCGTTTTAATATCGCAAAGGAAGGGGAGACAGTGATTCGAATCATTGAAGAGGAGTAGTACTTTCTTGATTTGCACTATTTGTTATAATAGAGTCATACTTATTAGTTAACGAGAGGTATAAGTTTATTAATTTTCGGAACGAGAGGTGAATAATGAGACATATATTATTTATTATAAATGAGAATATTGTAGCGTCGCTATCTACGATCATTTTAATATAAAATTATTCTCAATAGTCAGTTCTCAGGAGAGAATGAATGAACTTTTAGCTCATTTCAAAAAAATTATGAAAGACGTAAAAATTTATTCGACACCTACGTGTCATTTTTGTCACATGGCAAAAGACTTTTTCAAAGAAAATAACATCGAATATACAGAATATGATGTAGCTGCGGATGCCGAAAAGCGAGCAGAAATGATGGAAAAAACCGGTCAAATGGGGGTTCCTGTTATTCAAATAGGGGAAGACCTGCTCGTTGGTTTCCAAGAAGCAAAAATTAAAGAACTTCTAGAAGCTAGTGATGGAGAAACAGTACAAGCTGCTTAAATATATTACCTTAACAAAAAACCCTTGCGGGTTTTTTGTTTTCATGGAATAATTTTATTAAGAAAAAATTAGTTTGTTCAGTTAATCTTATATTAGGTAGCGTGCCTTAGGCTCTCATAGGCCGTTCGTTTGGTTATACAGCGCTACCTTTTATAAGTACTTAGTATAAAAATATTTAGAAATGGTTTTCTCGAAGGCAGATAACCATAATGTGTTCTCGGCAGACCAGAATCTTTTGCGTTGCTGTAAAACCTATATTCCGCATTTTGTGGTTTTTTATTTGCCTTCCCATCAGCGTGTTCACACATAAGACATTAACGTGCTCTTGTTAGGCTCTTACTCTTCTGTATATGTCTTCGCTTGATCGAACAGGACCCCGCCTTTCGACTCCTGACGAGAAGTACTAAAGTACTTTATTTTGAATGTGTCCCCACCAGGAGTCGAACCTAGGTCTGCTCCTTAGGAGGGAGCCGTTTTATCCAATTAAACTATGGGGACAATGCTTTGATTATAACCTTTGTATATAAAGGGTAAAGGGAAATGTGAATTGATCCCTTTTAATATTATGATATACTCTCATTCGATGAATCCAGACCTTCAAAAACTGATTGAGGAAAACCAAGAACTCATTCGTGAGAATCTTGAGATGACTAAACAAAATCAAAAGAAGATTAAAAAAATCCAATCAAACATCAGAATGACAATGATTGCGAAATGGCTATATTGGATTCTCATTATCGGTCTGACAGTTGGAGCATTTTACTACTCTAAACCGTATATCAATAACGCAATAGATACTTATGATGCACTCAAGGAAAATGTTGATCGTTCAACACAAGTAATTAGTGAGCCAGGAAGTCTATTCGAAAACTTCAATATTGTTCAAAAATTGATTGGTTCATAATTAGTTTATCCTGAGACTCACTCTACAATTAGTTTGTCTTATATTCTGGGAAAATTTCTGTAACATTTTTATGAAAAATAGTCGTCAATATGCTATATTGTCTGTATCACCTCATTTCAACCTTACAAAAATTTTCCTCAAACTACTCGCATCTACTTGCGCAGCTAGTCTATGCTCAGGTAGCTCAGTTGGTTAGAGCACTTGTTTGAAGCACAAGGGGTCGGCAGTTCGAATCTGCCCCTGAGCACACATAGAAAAAAACTCTCATATGAGAGTTTTTTTCTATGTGTGCTCAGGGAGAACAGTCCTGCGGAACTGTTCGTGCAGGTTCGAAAGACGGAGCCATGTTCGATGGATGAGCGACAGTGAAGACCAGAACAGGCGAGTCGGGGCCATGCAAAAATGTGCAGCATTTTATGTGAGGACGAATCTGCCTTATTTTTGCAACGACTGTAGTGAGTCGTGAATCTGCCTTAGATAGGGCTATAGCAGAACAACCGAGTCGAAGCTGAACGCTTGTGAAATAACAAAGTATATTTCACAAGTACCCTTGGAGTGCAAAAATACGCATGTGTTTTGTATGCGGAAGAATCTACTCAATAAAAAATAAAACCCCTCAGGGTTCCTCCTTATAAGAATTTTTAGTTCAAAAAGAACAAAATAATAATTTCATAAATTCTTTGTAGTCGCGCTTGCGAGCACTCGTGAATTTACTTAGAAGAAATCGATGTCTTGATAGACATCGATTTCTCCCTAAATTCGCTATTGTCATTTTTCTGAAGAAAAACTCTGTAGCTTATTTAGCAGGATAAAAGACCCAATAATCAAGGGTCTTTTATCTACATAAGTTCGTAACAGTCGCTGCTGCTGCTTTACTTACTTAATCTTAAGTCTCGCCTGCCTGTTCCGATCCACCAATGGCAACACCAAGGTCAGCAATCCGTGAGCTTCATGAGCTTCAGCTAATTCAATATCAATTTCTTCTGGAAGGTTAATGGTTCGTTCAAATGCGCCCCAATATAATTCTTCAAAGTAGTTTGTATCAATACGTCCTTCTGGATCATTTTTACGTGATCCTTCAATAATGACTTGATCTCGAGTAAGTGAAATATCAATTTCTGATTTTTGGATACCTGCAACCATAGTCTTGATCACGATAGCGTTGTTCACACGATACATATCAACTGACAGTTCACCTACTTCTTCCTCGTAGACTTCTTCTGCTGATTCCTCGTATTCTTTTTCAGATTCAAGATATTCACCGTCCATTACGTCGTATTGCTCCTCACCTTCTTCATTATTGAATTTAATGCTTCCAGTAAGTTTTTCGAAAAATGATTTCTTATTATTCATGCAATTATTATAACCTGGAATACGAGTTTTTCATACTGAAATGATGACTCATATTACCGATGTTAGTGATTAACGCGCCGGACACGCTCGAACATAGCAATAATGAACAAAGTCACAATCCAAAGGATTCCAAGCGTTAATAGGCCATTAATTTCAACGTGCTTGGTAATAAAGTAGTTAAAGAAGGTATGAAGAATAATTACGATACCTAGACCAAGTGCACCAAAAATAATTTTGGTACTGCGACGTTTGTAAAATACAAAACCGATGATCAAACCAAGGAGGGCGGCGAGTACGCTGTGAAGAATACTGGCCCCTAGGAATCGAAGCGTTCCAGTCTCAATAATAAAGGAGATGTCACCCTGGAGACTTGGTTCAAGGAGAAAGAGGACATTTTCAGCTGCTGCAAAACCAAGAGCTCCTGTAATCAAATAAATAGCATAGTCAATAGGCTCATCAAGATACGATGAGTTAAAATCGATCATAAATACAACTCCAAATTTCACGAACTCTTCAATAGCTGCGAAAACAAAAATTTTTTCTGCTCCAATAATGCCAAGAGCCTTCACTGCTTGCTCAGCAGGTAAGACCAAGAAGGTCCCCAATGCGCCAGCTATGAAGGTTAATATTAATAAACCTTTTGGTTCTGGTTGAAACCGATCTTCCCTTAACCAAAAAAACAACCAAAGTACCGTTGGAATAATACCTGTTAAAAGGATTACCCAAAGTACGTTAGTTGTTAGGATTTCGGCCATAATACTGTCATTAGTATATCACGATCTGTATCGTCTTTTAGTTCTTGCCAAATTTCTTCAGTGATAAATGGCATGAATGGGTGAAGTGTCGTAATAATAAATTTGAGCGTATTTTTAAGGAAATGTTTTCGAGAAAGCTTTTCTTCGTCAGTTCCATTTTCAAAAATAGTTTTTGACTCCTCGAGGATCTCATCTGCAAAGGTGTGCCATGCATAATGATAGAGTTTTTCTGAAACGAGATAATATTTGAATTCGTCCATCTCTTTTGTGATTTCTCTTGTGAGTGCTTGTTGCTCTGCGATGAGTTCTTGATCACGGGTTGAGTATTCAAAGGTATCCTTTGAATCAATCCCTTCAGTTTCAGTAAGAACAAAACGCGTGATGTTCCAAATCTTGTTTCCGAATTTACTGTAGGCTTTAATTTTGTTTTCATCGAGGTTCACATCGTTACCTGGGCCATTCCCGACAATAAGTGCCATTCGGAGTGCATCGGTTCCATATTTCTCAATAAGGTCGACTGGGTTCACAATATTACCGAGCGACTTGGACATTTTGCGTCCTTGCGAATCACGAACAAGTCCATGCAGGTAGACCGTTTCAAACGGAATATCACCAAGGAGATATGTCGTCATGAGAATCATACGAGCCACCCAAAAGAAAATAATATCGTGTCCTGTTTCGAGGACTTGTGTTGGGTGGTATGTTTTGAAATCTGCTGCATCAGCATTTGGCCATCCTAATGTTGAGAACGTCCACAACCCAGATGAGAACCACGTATCAAGTGTATCTTCATCTTGTGACCAACCTTCACCTTCAGGTGCTTTAGTGCTCACGTGAATTTCCCCATCCTTGTACCAAACAGGAACTCTATGTCCAAACCAAATTTGCCGAGAAATATTCCAGTCGCGTAGATTTTCAATCCAGTTGAAATATACTTTTTCAAAACGCTCTGGAAGAATATCAATTTGACCATTTCGTACTACTTTGAGCATGAGTTCTTTAAGGGTGATCTCATCACCTGCACTCACTCCTTCAATATTTGAATGAGGAAGAGTTATTTTTTTATTAACATCAATCCACCATTGTAGTTTTGGTAGGGGTTCAACGACGGCTCCTGTTCGTTCAGCTGTTCCAATGCTTTGGTTAACTTCTTCTTCTGAAATCATGAGTCCTTCTGATCGTAACCATTCAACAACAGCTGCCCGTGCGGGTTCAACCTTGGTATCAATGACTCCTTCGTGACCTACCATCATTTTTCCATATTCATTGATGACTTGTTTGAGAGGGAGATTATGTCGTCCTGCAATTTCCCAATCAATTTGAGCGTGAGCTGGTGTCACCCCTAGAGCTCCGACTCCAAATTCAGGATCAACATGATCATCAGCAACTATTTTTACCGTTACGTCTTCACCTGCAAAATTAAATGAGTACTCCTTACCAATGTATTCTTGGTACCGGGGATCCTCTGGGTGAACTGCTACAGCAGTATCACCAAGCTTTGTTTCTGGACGCGTTGAGGCAATAGGAAAAGGGAAGTCATGCGAGTATTTAAAGGTATACATAACTCCTGGTCTATCTTCTCTGACAACCTCGTCATCTGAAATAGTTGTTTGACCTTTCGGATCCCAATTTACGATTCGTTCTTTGCGGTAAATAAGGTCATCGTCATACATTCGTTTGAACGCCGTATAGACTGCTTTCTCTCGAGGCGTATCCAACGTATAGGCTTCACGTGACCAATCGAGCGATGCTCCCATCTTTTTCGATTGAGAAACAATCGTATCATGTGATTCTTGCGCAAAGGCATGGACACGTTCTAAAAAGCCCTCGCGACCAAGATCATGCTTCCGGATTTTTTCTTTTTGAAGGATTTTCTCAACTTTTGATTGAGTTGCAATGGCAGCGTGGTCTGTTCCTGGTAGCCAAAGAGTTCGTTTTCCGAGCATACGTTGGTAGCGAACCATAATGTCTTCTATAGCGAGCATCGATGCATGCCCAGTGTGCAATGTCCCAGTTACATTCGGAGGAGGGAGGACAATAGAAAAAGGCTCTGCCTCAGCTGAGGTAAGATTTGCCGAAATCATTTCATCTGGATTGAAAAAACCAGATTCATCCCATATTTGGTAGATTCGATCTTCAGTGTTTTGCGGATTATAAGGACTTAAAAACTTTTCATTCATGTAGTTGATACTATCATATCCAAAGGCTTTTTGAAGAACTAACAGGGGTACTTGAATATAATTAATAATATTATATTTTATATAAAAACGAATATACAATGGAAAAACACTTGATAGAATTATCAGGTTATATAGTCCAAAAAGAATTAATGCTTTTGTTGGAACGACAAGAGGCGGTGTTCAGCTCTTAGGGATAGTGATGGATACTCTTGGGAGCTGGGAGGTCTTTACCTTAGGGTATCTATGACAAGCTTTCCTCCCGTCAAATACAGAGAGGTATTTATTCCTTGTTCTTGCTAGTGAAAATAAAAGCCGTGAAGTACTTGTTAAAATCATTGAGCACCTTATTGCTTCTCTGATCAATTCTGATGGATATTTCTTATATCCGCTAGTTCCTGTTTTTAGGCCAAGGGGAAAAATTTCCTCCCTAGAATCATATTCAGTCAATAGGGAACTACAGAAATACTCCAATATCAAAGTTATTAAGATGCGCATTTATTAGTGAATTAAAACTATTTCTTCTAAAAATATTTGATGTCTGCACTAGTTGGTTATAATTTAAGATTACCAACAGCCACCAATTCGCTTTGAGGAATGGTGGTTTTATTTTTCCAGTAGTGAATAAATCCAGCAGTAGCAATCATGAGGCTATTATCCCCGCAAAGTTTTCGTTCAGGGAGGTAAAGAGGGATCCCGTATTCTTGAACCTTTTCTTTGAATGCCTCAGTAATGAAAGTATTTGCAGAAACGCCTCCTGCAATGATCAATCCTTCAGCTCCATATTCCTCGATAGCTTTTGAGGTTTTTTTAATGAGGACCTCTGTCACTGCGTGTTCAAATTCACGTGCAACGTCTGCAATCACTTGGTCATTAAAATTATCATGTTCCTTTAGGTCTTCAACGAGATAACGAACAGCTGTCTTTAATCCAGAGAATGAGAATCTGTAGTCCTTCGTATTGAGCATTGGTCTGGGAAGGTTTATCGATTCGTTCTCAACACCATTAACGGCTGCTTTTGAGATCTTTGGACCACCTGGATATTCCATTCCCAACATCCGCCCAGCCTTATCGAAGGCTTCACCAACAGCGTCGTCGATGCTCTCACCAACAATTTCGTATTCTCCCCAATTTTTAATCAGCACTAATTGAGTGTGACCACCAGAGATGAGCAATGACAACATGGGAAATCGGAAGTCATCAATAGGTAAGAGTGCCTGTTTTTCATCCAGGTAATTTTCTTTCAAGAGGATCGAGGCTATATGACCTTCCATATGGTTTACCGGAACAATAGGTATATCCCACACAACAGACAGTGCACGCGCGAAATTAACACCAACCCATAATGCCGGAGCAAGCCCTGGGCCATAAGTAACCATAATCGCACCAATGTTAGGTTTTTCAATTTCTGCAAAAAAAGTAGTGAGAGCGTCAAAAAGTTCCGGCTCACGGGCCAGAATTTCTTTGATTTCTTGGTTGTTATCATTGTTTGAATGAGAGCCTGTTATAGACAGATTAGCTTCCCCGAGAGCCTTTGCTAAAAGAGGAGTCAGGTTTTTTGCATGCTCACGCTTAGCTAATGCAGGGAAGACCCCACCATATTCAGCATGAATTTCAATTTGAGATATTACTAAATCAGACAAAACCTGAAAATTAGGACTTTCAGATTGCATATCAGAAGAGATTATTGAGATTGCTGTGTCATCACAGCTTGTTTCTATCGCGAGAATATTCATGTGTGTACTATAGCAAAAACAATAAAAATGTGGAGAAAAACTTGTTTTCCCGCCCATATTTGGTTTAATTAGTATATATTAATCGCATTATTATTTATTATTATGAAATCATTTTTATACAAAACAGTACTAGGAGTCGCAGCTGTAGCTTTAGGGTTTATGGCGACAGACGCTTCTGCACAATTTGATCCTTATTATGGTGGGTATGGTTATGAAAATCAATATTCATATGGGCAAGATCAATCAGCATTGATCGCTCAGATTATGCAGCTTATTCAGCAGCTACAAGCTCAACAACAAGGAGGGGCATCGTTTAATGAATCCCCGAACGGAGGTCAATATAGTTTTTATCCAGTCAGTGGAGAAGGATCAACCTATAATGATGGTTCATTACCACGAGCAAATACACAGACAGCACGTGATATTCAGGAAGACTCAGCCGAACTTCACGGGGAGGTTGATATGAATGACTATAACAATGGAATCGTATTCTTTGTTCTTACTGAGGATGAAGACGATGCAGAAGACGTTGAAGGCGATTACGATGATTATGACGAAGTTGACGAGGACGACGATGATGACTTCCAAGTAATTCGTGTAGATAGGGATCTTGATGGTGATGACCGTTACGAAGAAGACGTGGATGATCTAGATGAAGATGAAGAATATTTCTACGTAATTTGTGTTGAATACGAAGACGACGACGATGACGAAACACTTGAATGTGGAAGCGTTGAAGACTTTGAAACCGATGATGATAACAATAATGATGACGAGCCAGACGTAGAAACCAATTCAGCACGTAACATCGATAATAACTCTGCTGAATTACGCGGAGAGGTTGACATGAATGACTTTGAAAATGGACGTGTATTCTTTGTCTGGGGAGAGGACGAAGATCAGGTAGAAGACGTTGAGGACGAAGATGAATATAATGATATTGATGAAGATGGGCGCGATTTACAAAAATCCACTGTTGGTAGTAATCATGATAATTCTGATTCATTCTATTTGATTGTTTCTAGTCTTGATAATGATACAGATCATTATTTTGTAATGTGCGTTGAGTATGAGGATGACGATGATGATGACACTCTTGAGTGTGGAAACGTACGAGACTTCGAAACAGATTAAGCCTTACACTATAAGACTTTTTTAGCTTACCGGGTTAATCTAAAGGACATACATAAGGGAAATTAATAATGTCTTTTAAAAATGTCCTTGATGATGTCCCTTATGAAGTAGACTCCTCTTGGTAACCTGATTCCATGTATCGCCCTGTTAAGAATTGTTTTATTCCTCGCCCAGATATGAATTATCTGACAAACCAACACGGTTTGTTTTTTAATGTATGATACGTATATGAATTATTTCGTGTATATATTGCGCTGCGCTGATGATAGTCTCTATACGGGTATCACCACTGATCTTAAACGCAGAGTAGAAGAACATAATGGTTTGGCAGATGGTGGTGCAAAATACACAGCAGCAAGACGTCCTGTAGTAATGGTCTATTTCAAAAAATGCGCGGACCGATCAGAGGCAGGCAAGAAAGAGTGGCGAATAAAAAAACTCAAGCGACCAGCAAAAGAACTACTCATTAATAAACAATAATATGAACAAAGATGGACGATATAGGGAAGACGTGGAAATAGGAGCTAAGGTAGATATTGTGTTAAAACAAGATCAACGATCAGGAGAATTAACACATGGCGTTGTTGCTAAACTTCTCACGAATTCATCACAACATCCACACGGGATAAAGGTGATGCTCGAGAATGGTGAGGTTGGGCGGGTCAAAAATATAACATATACTTAGGATATGTTAACAAGGAAAAATATTATATGGTTAGTCGTTTTGGCGCTGCTGGGAATAATTTATTTCTCATCTGCTGATAAAGATGGGAAACAATTATTTTCTACCTCTGGTTTAAACCAAGTAGTTGAAAATGCAGAAATAGGAACCAAAATCGGTGGTCTATTAAAAATAGCACCTGAAGTTCAGAAGAAAACCATCACACTAGCGGGTGGATGTTTTTGGTGTATTGAATCAGCCTTTCAGGAAGAGCTAGGTGTTATCGACGCAATTTCAGGATATTCAGGTGGGAGCGCAGATGATGCGAACTACCTCGCTGTTTCAAAAGGCGAAACAGATCATAGGGAAGTCGTACAGGTCACCTATGATGCAAATATTATCAGCACCGAAGAGGTCATCAATATTTTCTGGGGTAGTATCGATCCGACAGATGGTGATGGGCAATTCGCTGACCGAGGTTTTCAGTACACAACAGCCATCTATTATCATGATGATGAGCAAAAGGAAGTTGTAACTGAATCAAAAATTGATCTAAACAATAGCGAACTCTTAGAAGGCGAAGTCGTAACTAATATTATTCCGTTTGATTCTTTTTATCCTGCAGAAGATTATCACCAAGATTATTATAAAAAATCATCCGAACATTATAAATTATACGAGGAGGCCTCAGGCCGAAAAGGTTTCGTAGAGGAAACCTGGGCACGAGAGGCAGCCATCGAGTTCTTTGAAAATTCAGAACCAGTTAAGCACAGCGACCTGGTCAAGGGAGATTATGATTACACCGATGAGGAAATCGAATTGTTATTAGAGAACCTCGATCCATTGGCGTATCACGTTGTGGCTGAAAACGGTACTGAACAACCATTCAATAATACTTATTGGGATAACAAGGCTGCAGGAATTTATGTTGATGTTGTAACGGGTGAGGCCTTGTTCTCATCAACGCACAAATATGATTCCGGAACAGGTTGGCCGGCATTCTGGCGATCTATTGATGACGATTCGGTAGAATTGTTGGATGATAATTCATTATCGATAACACGTACGGAAGTTCGTAGTGATTCGGGGCACCTAGGTCATGTATTTGATGATGGACCAATAGAAAAAGGAGGACGCCGATTTTGTATAAATTCCGCGTCGTTGTTATTTGTTCCTTTGGCAGAAATAGAAGAGAAAGGG
>JBLHWN010000010.1:0-13833 GCA_047629175.1 Minisyncoccia bacterium | reverse complement strand
CAGGTATCACAAGGTATTGAACCAATTTGGTCTAATTGTTACGTAAAAGATATTGCTAAATTGAAAGTAACCATTAAAAATCCGTTACTTGAAATGTTGCTTGAACAAAAAGGACAAAATAACCGAGATATTTGGCAAAGTATTCGTGATAATGATGGATCAGTACAACACCTCACTGAGATCTTGGATGAAAAAGAACGCGAAGTATTCAAGACCTTCCCAGAGATTAATCAAATGAGTATCATTCAACAAGCCGCAGCTCGGCAACGGTATATTGATCAAGGTCAATCATTGAATATTATGATTCACCCAGATACACCAGTAAAAGATATTAATCACATTTATGTTGAGGCATGGAAGCTTGGTATTAAAACATTGTATTACCAACACAGCATGAATGCTGCTCAACAATTCAATCGAAAATTGTTAGTTTGCGAATCTTGCGAAGCATAAAAATCACCAACGGGTGTTTTTTTATTTGCGGTATAATAAAAACATGAAAAAAATATTAAAATTCTTATTATTAATTATTATCATCGCCGTTGCTGCAATTTGGTTCACCTCACAAGATAATTCAGAGCATTTTGTTGCTTACCAGTTATATGTTGATGGACTCAGCTCATTTGAGACTACTGAAGGAACACTTCGTTATTCAGACGAGGGAAGTGGGCAACCGATTTTATTGGTACACGGCGTGCCAACAAACTCTTGGATGTATCGAAATTTATCATCCGAGCTCGTTGATAATGGATACCGTGTTATCGCGCCTGATTTGATGGGATTTGGTGCGTCAGATCGTATGGCTGCCTATGACGACTATGATTTCGAAAATCAAGCAGAAATACTTATTGGTTTGATGGAAAGTTTAGGACTAAATGATTGGGAACAGGTAACACATGATATGGGCGGCTTAGTAACATGGAATATGACACGGTTAGCACCAGAGAAAATTTCTCACCTGTATATTCTTAATACTATTTTATATGAAGACACCTTTCATCCTCCAGCTGATTTTTCATACGAAAATAAACTTCATCGTTGGTTCCTCGGACTACACGCACACCCAATAGTTGGAAAATTGATTATCAACAACATGTTGCGTAGTGGTACTGACGGTCATGATTTCAGTCGAAGTGATAAAGCTGGTTATTGGTTGCCAGTTCGAAATGGCGCAGGAGCTCTTGTCCATTTCTTTACTCATACGGCCAAAATTAAAGAAAATATTGATGAGTATCGAGGGTGGTTGGTTGATTCAAACATTTCAACATCAGTCATCTGGGGAGAAGATGATCCATTTTTGGGAAGTGAATCAGTAGCACTATTGAAATCAGAAATGGGATTAAGTGATAGTGACGTAATGATTTTAATTGATAAAAAACATGTTGTTGCTGAAGAATCTTTTGAAGAAATTGCACAGTTTATTATTAACAACTAATAATTATGAATAAAGTACAAAAAACAAATGATGAGTGGAAGAAAGAACTCAGCCCGGAACAATATAGAGTACTGCGTGAGGCAGGAACAGAAAAAGCATTCACTGGAGAATATACAGATTTAAATGATGAGGGGATGTATTTTTGCGGAGCTTGCGGAAACCAATTATTTTCATCTGACAATAAATTTCACAGCGGATGTGGTTGGCCGAGTTTTGACGATATTCAAAATTCAGACGCTATTGAAACACGTGTTGATGAAGGTCATGGTATGCGCCGGGAAGAAGTCGTGTGCGCAAAATGCGAAGGTCATCTTGGTCATGTATTTCCTGATGGTCCAAAAGACACTACCGGATTACGTTATTGTATTAATTCAGTAGCGTTAGATTTTAAGAATAAAAAACAGTAATTTCGATACGTAATAATTTATATGAAACAAAAAATTAAAAAATACTTTCCCTCTGTACTTATTGCTGTTGTGCTCGTACAAACATTGGCATATAAGTTTACAGGACATTCAGAATCAGTAGATTTATTTACGAAAATTGGACTTTTCAATCAGCCTGAAGCATTCGGACGTATTGGTGTTGGGGTTATTGAATTGTTAGTATCAATTGGAATTTTCATTAAACCGCTGCGAAAGATTTCATTAGTTGGAGTGATTCTTCTTATGTTAGGAGCTGTGTATTTCCATTTCACAAGTATTGGATTTGAAGGTAATAATTTAGCGCTATTTATATCAGGACTTATAGCTTTGTTAGCTGCTGGATACCTTTTATATAAAAAGAAATAAACCGTTTTACGGTTTTTTCTATATCTGAAATTAGTATTAGGATATACTTGATAGATGAAATCTGATTATCAGCAATTCTATAATACGGTCATGGAACACTATGGTGAATATGGACGTCATGATTTACCTTGGCGGAAAAAGCAAACACCATATTACGTAGCCGTTTCAGAAATTATGCTTCAACAAACGCAGGTAGATCGCGTAGTTCCTTTTTTTAAAAATTGGATGAAGCAATTTCCAACGTGGAAAGCATTATCAGCAGCTCCTCAATCTGAGGTCCTGCGAGCATGGAAAGGTCTTGGTTATAATTCGCGTGCTCTGCGACTACAAAAGCTCGCACAAGAGATCACAGACACCTACAAAGGACGATTACCACGTGACTATGACCAACTACTACGATTACCGGGAATAGGTCCATATACAGCAGGTGCAATTCGCGCTTTTGCGTTTAATGAATATACACCATTGATCGAAACGAACATTAGACGTATTTTTATCCACCACTTTTTCAAGGGAGAAGGTGATGTAAGTGATGCTCAAATTTTTGAAGTAATGGATGATATAGGAGAGGTTGAAGACCCACGTGAATGGTATGCAGCATTAATGGATTATGGATCAACACTTCCAAAGATCATCAAGCGTAATCCAAACAAACAATCAAAACATTACACAAAGCAATCTAAATTTGAAGGTTCCGACCGACAAATCCGCGGTAAGATTCTAGACATTCTTTTAAAGAATAAAAAACTTCTAAAAGAAAAAGTATTCGAAACGTTAGGAACAGAAAAAGGCCGTTATCAGAAAATTACTGATCGAATGGAAAAAGAAAATTTTATTAAACAAACAAAAAAACAGATTATTTTAAAATAATCTGTTTTTGTTTGCGTGATATAATAGATGTATGAAACTCTTTAAAGAAATGTATGGACGATTAAACAAAGCCCAAAAACAAGCCGTCGACACCATCGATGGTCCAGTCTTTGTTATGGCGGGCCCAGGAACAGGTAAGACACAAATTCTGACCTTGCGGATTGCAAACATCATCAAAGAAACAGATATTGATCCAGAAAATATCCTGGCTCTGACCTTTACCAATGCTGCCTCGTATAATATGCGTGAACGATTATCAGGAATTGTAGGTCCAGAGGCTGCGCACCGTGTCTATATCTCAACCTTTCATTCATTTGCTGAGGATATGATGAAGAAATATGCTGATTTATTTGATGGGATGTATAATTCTCGGTTGACTTCTCCTATTGAGCAAATTGAAATTATTGAATCAATTACTGACAAGCAAAAGACAGAATATTTTTCAGTCTTTAAACGACGTGATGGAACCTTGCGCTCGATTGCTTTTGCCTTGAGCAAAATTAAAAGCGAAGGTTTGACTGCAGATGAATTTCGACAACATACAAATGATAAATTTGATATTGATCTGGAATCCCCTGATATGTTCTACAAGCGGAAATATGGTGACTTCCAGGCGGGGGACATGAAACCATCAGAGTTACGTAAATTAACAGCACGACGTGACAAAAACCTGGAACTGGCTGGTATCTATGAAGTTTATGAGGCTGAACTTCAAAAACGTGAACTCTATGATTTTGATGATGTGATCGTACGATCAGTACATGAGCTGCAAAAACCAGATTCATTATTCAGGGCTGAGCTTCAGGAACAATTCCAATATTTACTAGTAGATGAGCACCAGGATACCAACGACGCACAGAATAGTATTGTCCATGCATTAATTGATAATCCGGTATGGGAAGGGAAACCTAATCTTTTTGTGGTGGGTGATTCAAAACAAGCCATCTTTCGTTTTGCTGGAGCAAGTGAAGAGAGCTATAACCGACTCCTTTCATCACTAACTGATCCTGTGGTAATTAACCTAGAGGAAAATTATCGTTCACACCAAGGAGTTCTTGATTCGTCTCATTCATTAATCACCAAGAGCGATCAGCACAGTGACGAGATTCAGCTTCAGGCATTTTTTAACCACGCGGGTGTTTTGGAATATCGTGAATTCCATGATTATAAAATGGAGGTTTTATGGGTGGCATTAAATATCAAGGAGCAACTCAACCAAGACATCAGCCCTAATGATATTGCGGTTTTATATCGTAATAACAAAGATGCAGATGATGTCCGTCGCTTGTTTGATATTCTAGGGATCCCTTATAAAGATTTCTCAAAGAAAAATATCCTCATTGATCCAGATATGCAGAAAATATTATATTTGTTGAGAGTAATTCATAACCCAACAGACAACGAAGCCGTGGCTAAATCATTATTTATAGATTTCCTTATGTTTGACGTCTTTGATGTACAACGAATTTTGCAGAAATCACGTAATGCAAAGGGTATCTATAATAAATCTATTATCACCATCCTCGAAGATCCAAAGAAGCTGACCGAAGCAGGGATCCAAGTTGCAAATCAAGATCTCTTTATCGATTTTGTAGGAATGTTAAAAGAACAAAAAGCTAAGGCAGAAGGGGTAGACGCCGTTACGTTCTTTTCAGATTTTGTACGCGAAAGTGGATTCCTTAAATATATTCTTGCTCAAAAAGACTCAGTCTTAGGATTAAAGAAGATTGAAAAATTATTTGATGAATTAAAAAAAGAATCTGCAGCACGGAATGAATTCACGCTTGATCATTTTATTCATTACTTAATGACTATGAAAAAACATGGCATTACGATGAACGTTACGAATACCTTGTCAGATGGAGTAACTCTCTCTACCTTTCATGGTTCAAAGGGACTTGAGTTTGATAACGTCTATATGATCAAGGCTTTGCAGAAGCGAAAGATGGGGCGAGAAATTAGTTTACCTTTTGCAGAATTTGATGAAGGAGCGAGTGAAGATGAGCGACGCTTGTTTTACGTTGCTACAACTCGTGCAAAGAAAAATTGTTACATGAGTTCATTTGTATATAACGAGGAAGGCCGGGAAAAGAACCGATCGATTCACGTTGATGAAATGGATGGTATAGAACATATTGATATGTCTGGTTGGGAAAAAGAACATGTAGAAAATATTTCATTATTCTTTAACGAATCTAATGAACATATTGTTTCGTTAATCGATGTTGAATATATCAAAGAACGATTTACTAAAAATAAATTGTCAGTCTCAGCCCTCAATAACTACACTGAATCTCCTTTGAAATATTTCTTCAGGAACTTAGTATTCCTACCAGAAGCTCGGTCACCATTCCTTGATTTTGGAAATATGATCCACGGAACTCTAGAGAAATATTTTGATGCATGCATCACTGCTCAGCAGATTCTTTCAAAGAAGGACTTAGAGAATGCATTTAAAAAAGTTATTGAACAAAATCATTTGTACACAGAATACGAAGAGCGCGCATGGAATATTCTTGGTAATTATTTTGATCGCTACAAGAATGAATTTGAGGTACCAATGGAAAACGAGAAACGTATTTCGGCTATTCCATTCCAGTTAGATAGCGGTGAAGAAATTAATCTTACTGGAGTCATGGATAAGATGACCAAAGATGAGAATGGAAACATTGTTGTCTGGGATTATAAAACTGGACGGGCGTATTCAGACATGGATAAAGATCGCAAGACAAAGACTAAACGTCAGGCTGCATTTTATAAACTCCTATTGCAGAATGCATTCAATGGTCAATATAATTTTCATACGGCGATCTTTGATTTCATTGAACCTAATTCAAAGGGAGAATACGAACGAGCTGAATTTGAGATTACTCAGGCTGATGTAGATGAAGTTTCAAAAGACATCAATCAACTCGCACAGGATATCTTTGATGGAACACTGTTGGAACAAGATTTCTATAAAGACCCAGGGAATAAAGAACTTCTCGAATTCCTTGAGGTATTGCGAGGTCCACGGACCTATGAACAATTACCCTTACTCTAAATAATATTATGGCACATTACGAAGCAACAACTGAAGATAATAAATGCCCATTTTGTGAAATTGTAGCTGGAAGAATGGAAACACCAGGAGTTTTCTGGGAAGATGAAATTTTCATGGCATTCTTATCGATTGATCCAAATACAGAAGGGTTTAGCTGTGTGATACCCAAGGACCACTATGGTAGTGATATTATGAAAATGGATGATGATACCTTACAATCGTTCATTCTCGCTGCTAAGCATGTCGCAGGAATCCTAGAAAAAGCTTTTGATGACGTTGGTAGAGTTGGTTTGATCATGGAAGGAACAGGAATTGATCATGCACACATCAAACTCTCTCCCATGCATGGCACGGAGGATTTAGGAAAGGGTATTTGGAAACAATATCTTTCTGAGGAAGAATTTTGGTTTGATACATACGAAGGGTGGATTTCTTCAGGTGGTGGGCCAAGTGCAAATTCCAAAGATTTAATAACACTCAGAGATAATCTAATAGATTCTCAAAAATAAAATACCTCACGAGGTATTTTATTTTTCCAAAAAATGGTTCAATGTATAAAATAAGTATAAACCAAAAAAATCTCCTATGAAACAAATTATACTAACGAGTATTATTATTTTACAGACATGTTTTGGTTTCTCTCAAGAAGAACCAAAAGAAAAAATATCTGAAGTATCTTTCTTTGTATTAAACACATTAGTAGGTGCGCGGTTCAGGCAAACACTTTGGAATCAAGATATGCAGGTGAATGCACGCGTACGCAATAGAGAGATGTTTGAAGTTTTTCTTGGGCGAATGATCTATTTAAAAAGGAACACTTTTGCTGTTGTCAGTGTTGGATTTCGTAATTCATTAGAGAATAGATCTATTGATGAATTAGTAAGAATTGAAGTTCGTTCACAACCTTCATGGGGCAGGATTCGAGTTAATTATGGATTAACTAATTTCAGTGAAAGTGGAGTTTCAGCAAGTGTCGTTCACGACATTATGGGCCATTTTATCCGAGCTGGGATTGCAAGTAACAATGAGCATTTTGGACCCAGATTCGAAGTTTTTTTTCCTCTTAGCAGAAAAAACAACCAAAGAGATCTACGCTGTCAGATAACGGTATTATCAGATGGTAATGTTTCAGCTGGTTGTAGATTACGTCTTGGTGGTAGTTATTAATTAAATAGAATAGTTATATAAAATCCTGAGCAATATGCCCAGGATTTTCTTTTTGTCTGTTATAATAATTCCATATGGAAAATAAAAAAATTAAAGTAGCAATCAATGGATTCGGACGAATTGGACGAGCCTTCATGCGATTGGCATACGAAAAATATCCAGAACTGGACATTGTAGCAATTAATGACTTAGGAGACATTAAGAATTTGGCATACTTGTTGAAATACGATTCAGCCCAAGGCCCAAGCGGACTTGAAATAACAACATCAGAGGATGGAACCCATCTATTTGTGAATGGAAATGATGTTGCTGTCCTCCAAGAAAAAGAACCACAAAATCTACCATGGGGATCTATGGATGTTGATGTAGTTATTGAGTCAACAGGATTTTTTACGAAATACGATATGGCAGCACTGCATTTAGATGCTGGAGCAAAACGTGTTATTATCTCGGGTCCAGGAAAAGGAGAGTCACGACCAGGTATTAAAGCTGCAACAGGAATTATGGGGGTGAACAATGATGTTATTGGAACATGCCAGATTACCTCAAATGGTTCATGTACAACAAATGCAAGTTCATCATTAGTACAAATTTTGAAAGACACTGTTGGAGTTGAAAAGGCTCTTCTCAATACAACTCACGGATATACTTCAACCCAAGCTATTGTTGACGGTCCAGTACGAGGTGGAGATTTTCGAAAAGGACGAGCAGCTGCTCAAAATATTATTCCAACATCAACTGGTGCGGCTGTTGCAGTTACATTAGCTATTCCAGAACTTGTTGGAAAATTTGATGGTATTGCTTGTCGTGTACCAGTGATCTCTGGTTCAATTGCAGATATTACCTTTATCTCGTCACGAGACACTTCAGTCGATGAAATAAATCAAATTCTACGTGATGCAGCAAAGGATCCAAAATATGAAGGAATCTTTGCGACCACCGAAGAACCCATTGTATCGTCAGATATTATTGGTAATACTCATGCATCAATTGCTGATCTTCCAATGACACGTGTTGTTGATGGAAACTTGGTGAAGGTGATGGCTTGGTATGATAATGAGATGGGGTATACGAACACGCTCATCCGTCACGCCATCGAAATGGCTAAAAATCTTTAAAAACGAGCGATCTAGTTCGTTAAAATAAAAAAGAGCACTCAACGTAATAGTTATACGTCTCGTTTGCTCTTTTTTATTTTGCCTCGTATCTTATCTCGTTTTTAAAGATTTTGAAATTTCTTCTTATTTTTTATGAAGTCCCATTTCTGCCCTGATTATGTTTAGGGATTCTCGGTTTAAATTTTCTTTCAGAGTGCTAAATTCATTTTTAAATTTCAATAAAAACTCATCAAACTGTTCTCTTGATAACATCTTCTCAAAAATTTGTACTAAAGTACTAAAATTACTATTTCCCATCTTTCTTTTGGTGAAATTATAGACGCGCTCATTATGCGCTGCTAGATTTCTGAAGTCAGTAAGTAGGGCGATATTAAAGATAATTTTTCTCTCACTAGGCTCATCAATATCACTCTGCTCATTTAGATTTTTAATGATAAGTTCTCTGTCATTTTTAATTAAATTTTTAAGTATCTTGTTTGTTGTTCCTAATGAAAGTTTCTGTATAAGTACCCACATAGGTAGATATCCATGTGAATCAATATAATGTTTGAATCTCTCGTCGTATTCTTTTTTGTGTATTTATTGTCTTTTCTAACTCTTCTAATAAATCAATCACATACGTGTCAATTTTTAAAATGTTTCTTTCTGATGGTTGATCTTTTCCTATCTGATATCTGATATCTTGAAAATTTTCTCTTAAAAGATAGTTTTCATTCTTATGTCCATACTTCTCAGAGAAGGTATAAGAGATTTCCGATTTAATTAAATACTCAATTTTTAAAATATATTCTAATACCAATAATGAATTTTTTTGATTGAAATTATATAAGCTTAATATTTCCTCAAAATATATACCGTCCTTATATTTATCATTTTCCTTTTTAAAAGGACCATCAAATCCGTTTATAAGATAATAATAATTATGTTTTTTTAGTATTTCAATAGCCTCATCTTCATTCTTGAATAATAAACCTCTATCTTTAAGTAGTTCCATTTGCTCCGTATGTGTCTTAAAAACTTTCATATAGTAATATTATTATAAAAAAAGACTAGAGGGCCCGTAAGCCCCCTAGTTCGATCAATATAATTATATATTTTATTTAATTTATGTGCAATATTTATCCACATGTTAAGATGTATTTATAATATGTTTAATCACTTAAAACAATATGGATGGAATGAAGTTTTAGAGGCTGAATTTCAAAATACTATTATTGAAAAACCAGATCTAATCCCAGGTCGGGTTATTTCGGTCCATCGGACGCAGTATGAAATTATGACCGAAAAAGAATTGGTCATTGGTGAAATCACAGGAAACAGACTAAAGGACGAAGATGTCTATTCAAAACCTGTTGTGGGTGATTGGGTTTTGTTAGAGATGAGTACGAGAGACGATGCTAATCTGATTAAAGAAATACTCGTTAGGAAAACTATCCTAGAACGACGTCGTGCTCATAGTGAGGTTGAGGTCCAAATAATGGCTTCTAACGTTGATATTGCAGTTATTGTGCAGTCATTAGCGCAAGATTTCAACGTGAACCGTTTAGAGCGTGTTTTAGTGCAACTCACTAATACAGGAATTACACCCCTAATTGTTTTAAACAAAATTGACTTGATTGATGATATCTTCAAAATCCACAAAGCGATGAAATCTATTAGTTCTGATGTTCCTGTTATCTACTCGTCGTTTACAACAGGCGAAGGTTTATCTGACATCCATAATTTCTTGAAACCTAGCGACACGGTAATTTTTATTGGTTCATCTGGGGTGGGAAAATCATCAATAATAAATACCATGTTAGATGAAGAATTTGAGCAAAAAACAGGTGATGTGTCGGACTATAGTGGAAAAGGAAAGCACACTACTACAGCTCGTAGACTCTTCTTGCTTGATAACGGAGTGATTGTCATTGATACTCCTGGAACGCGTGAATTTGGATTAACGGTGGACGATGAATTATTGAATCAGAATTTTTCAATTATTGAAGAAACGGCGCTTAATTGTAAATTCAGGAACTGTAACCATAACAAGGAACCAGGTTGCGCAATCAAGGCTGCACTAGACTCAGGTGATTTAGAACAACAGCTTTTGGATAATTACAAAAAACTATCAGAGGAAACAAAAAAATAACCACCAAAAGGTGGTTATTTTTTTCTGAAATTATTTTAACATCAAATATTTATATGCTTGCATACCAAGAATTGAACCAATAATTGGTCCTAAAATATACATAACATTAAATGCTCCCAATCCCATAGCAACCGCTGGGTTAAGAATTCCTGCTGAACCAACACTTGCAAATATAATTCCCAACGTCAGTGATAGTCCAACAACAATACCAGAAAGGTTCCTTGGTGTTTTTCCATAAATTACCGATGCAATTCCAAAGGTAAAGAAGAACATTCCTAAAGCTTCTGCAAAGAGTACTAATGAAGTATTTGCTGCAGCTACTGCAGAAGCTATATCTGCACTTGCTCCAGGCAAGAATGCATTAATGGCAAGCATTGCAATTCCAGCACCAATGAATTGAGCCACAATATATCCTGCACCTTCTTCTAATGAAATTTTTCCAATTGACCACGCTCCGATTGTTACCCCTGGATTAATATGTGTTCCTGAAATATGCCCAACGAAATACACCATAAGCCCCAAGGTTAATCCCGCTAATAGTGGAGTAATAAGGCTACCAGTTGCAACAGCGCTCATTACCACGAATACCAAAGCAAATGTTCCCAAAGCTTCAGCGAGTAATTTTTTAATCATAGATAATAGATAATTTAGGGCCATAGATATATGACTTAGTATAAGTATACCGTATTTTGCTATACTGGATCTATGATTAAGGATGTACTTGAAAAGAAAAAGAAGATAATACTATTTGATGGTGAATGTAATTTGTGCGATTGGTCAGTTCAGGTTCTCTTAAAGAATGATCCAAATGACATTTTTCGCTTTGCTTCATTACAATCTGACGTTGGAAAAGAAATCCAAGCTAAATATGGAATTGATTCTTCAAAATTGAATTCAATTATCTTGATTGATGATTATATAAATCACAAAACAAAAACCTCTGCTATTTTTTCTATGACACGTTCAATGGGCGCTGCATGGCCATTATTTAATATTTTTTGGATTGTTCCAGTATTTATTCGTGATGCTGTGTATGTTTTTATAACAAAAAATCGTTATCGATGGTTCGGGAAGCAGAATACCTGCATGATAATGACTGATGATATACGTCATAAATTTTTAGATCAGCATGAGTACTAAAACACTACCAATGGACCTCGGTGGTAATAATCAACCAAAGGAAAAATTTCAAAATTATGAAAAAATTATTACTGACCGCAGATCTGTCTATTCAGTGAGTATTGCAAGAGTCCATGACAAAGATGATATTAAAGCGTTTCTTAGAAGAACAAAAAAGATAAAAAACCATGACAAAGCAACACATCATACCTGGGCAGTTCGTATCTCAAACGATGGCGTCATTTATGAATCTAAAAATAATGGAGGTGAGACAGGGGCAGGGCAGGTAATTCTACGAATCCTTCAGAAGAAACATATGGTAGATACAATTGTTTGCGTGACGCGCTGGTATGGAGGTATCAAACTAGAAGCAGATAGATTCAAGCATGTGCAAGATGCAACATTGTTTGTATTAAATCCAAAATAATTGTCCACAGAAAGCAACAAAAAGCTCTGTTATTTTTCCGTTTTTGGTATAATTTAGGTATATGGATACTACAATTCACCTCGCAACAGATCATGCTGGTTTTGAAATGAAAGAATTTCTTAAATCAGCCCTCCAAGAGCTTGGTTACACTATCACTGACCATGGTTCTTTTACCTATGATCCTGATGATGATTTTACTGATTTTATTCCAATGGCTGCGAATGCGGTATCTCAAAACCCAGATGACAAAGCTATTATACTAGGTGGTTCTGGCGAAGGAGAAGCTATGGTGGCTAATCGTTTTCCTAATGTACGAGCGACTGCTTATTATCATTTTGATCCTGAAATTATTAAGGTTTCTCGAGAGCACAATAACGCAAATATCCTTTCAGTTGGAGCACGTTTCTTATCAAACGAAGAAGTCCTTGAATCAGTTCTGTTCTGGTTGGAAATTCCTTTTCCGGGGGAGGATCGCTATGCACGACGTATTGAAAAGATGGAACTCTCTTCCTTTGAGGAAGAATAGGTGTATCATAAAGGTATGACCTATACGCGATTGTATCGAAGTTTTCGGAAGTTTGTTGACCTAGACGAACACTTCACCGAGGCAGAGCAAGAAAAAATATTACACAGCTTTGAAGATTCTCGAAATCAGAAAATTTTTAGATTAAGTATTATTCTACTAGTATGGAGTACTTTGGGAATTTTTGCCGACTCTACGTTGATCGGTGGAGGGGTACTGGCAAGTATTTTTATGGGAGTGAAATTTAAATTTTTCATACCAACTATTTTATTTTCAATAATTAATTTCTTTGCTAAATATTTTTTTGTGCAGCATTATATGCAAAAAAATATTTCGAAAAACCACGCAAGTTACTGTGGGATACCCTATGCTGGTTCTGCAATTTTGTTAGGCTCTCTTTTAAAAGACGATCCATTATTCCTAGAAGGGTTGAAACATTATCTCAAGTATTTACGTAAACGGGGTTTTCAATTTCTTTGTAATAAAATTAAGCACGAAAAAAACTGCTCTCACTAAGCAGTTTTAATTTATCAGTTTATAGCGAGCGAATATATTCAAGTACTTCCTGCGGGTGAACGGCAGGTTTCACTTTGTCCCAGTGTTTAAGGATCACACCTTCTTCATTAATCAAAAAAGATTCTCGCGAAATTCCCATATAGGTTTTTCCAAACATGCTTTTTTCTTTCCAGACACCATAGTCCTCAGCAATCTTTGTATCTTCGTCCATTAATATTGGAAAATTCAGACCATGCTTGTCACAAAATTTTTGGTGTGAAGATTGTGAATCCTTTGAAACGGCCAAAATTTCTGTGTTTTCCTTTTTAAATTCTTTATAGAGATCTTGAAAACCAAGAGCCTCAGTCGTACATCCTGGTGTCATATCTTTTGGGTAAAAATAGAGGAATACTTTTTGACCTCTATATTGTGAGAGATTAATAGTATTCCCAGCATGATCGGTGGTAGTAATAGTTGGTGCTTGTTGTTGTTCCATGCATTCATATTACCATATTCAATTTTTGCTTGTAAGTTTTGGTGAGTGATCTTATACTCTGACTATGAATACAAACATTATCCCGGCTATTATGCCGGAACGTTTTGAAGATATCGAAACGCAAACAGGTTTGGTATTAAACCAAGTACGAGTCGTACAACTTGATATTATGGATGGAAAATATGTCTCTGAAAAGACATGGCCTTTTATTTATGGAG
>JBLHWN010000009.1:0-14472 GCA_047629175.1 Minisyncoccia bacterium | reverse complement strand
AGACTCCCAAGGAGTCTTTAAAATAACTTGATTATATCATTCACTGTTACAACCAACATAAGCGCGATCAAAACAAAGAATCCAATGGTATTAACCCAATTAACTGCTTTTGGATGTAGACGTTTTCTAATGACTGATTCGATTGCAATAATAAGTATCCTTCCGCCATCAAGAGCAGGAAACGGAATGAAGTTTAAGACTGCCAGGTTCAAGGATAGCAAAGCCGTAAATCCGATGAGATAACTTAGTCCGACACTGCTCGCCTCACCGACTTGTTTTACAATTCCGACAGGTCCAGAAACATTATCAGCAGAAACTTTTCCGGTAATTAATTGCCAAAAACCTTCAAAAATTGCTCCGGTAAATGCCACGGTATTTTTTGCTCCAAACCACAGTGCCTTGTGAACAGGTAGTTTCAATGAACCTACGCGATCTAAACCAATACCCACAGCGTACGTTTCGCCTATTACTCCAATTTCAGGGGTCATAGTAATAATTTCAAGTTCTTCATCACGCACAATAACAAAGGTGACATCTTGCTCTAATTCTCCTGTTGCATTAATAAAGATAGCGACGTCAGTGATGTCTTCGTCAGTCACCGTAATGGTTTCTGTTTCGTTAAGATATTCTTTGACTTCATCCCCTGCCTGCAATCCAGCAATATCTGCTGGTGCATCTGACATTACCCCACTAACGAGTAATCGTGTTTCGTCAAAATTGTATCCTGTAGGTGCTGAATTTACCGAGGCAGTAACACCGCTCATGTAGAGCCCAGAAAAGAGTAACCACGCAAATACAATATTAAATAGAATTCCACCAAACATAACGAGAACTTGTTGCCAACGTGGTTTATGAATGAGCGAGACTTTCTTTTCCTCATCACTCAGTTCCAAGCCGTCATCGTTTTCACCAAATATTTTTACAAACCCACCAAACGGAATCCAGTTCATAGTTAATTTAGTTCCTTTATAGGTTCCAAATTGAAACATCTTTGGTGGATATCCAAACCCAAACTCATCTACTCTAATTTTAAATAGTTTTGCAAAGAGAAAGTGACCTAACTCGTGAACAAATACCAAAATTCCCAAAACGAGGATAAAAATAATAATATTCATAATAATTATACTGCCATGATGTCAGTTTCTTTGGTATTAAATATTTCTTCTAATTTTTTGTTTGATGCTGACACTTTCTTTTCTAGTTCTTCTTTAAAATTATTTTGTGCATCTCCAGAATAATCACCGTTTGATTCACCAGCATCAATCCCCTTCATTGCATCTTGACGAATGTTGCGAACTTTTACTCGAGCATCTTCAAGTTTTTCTTTTACTAATTTCATGATTTTAATTCTTGATTCTTCAGTCATTTGAGGAATATGCACACGCACACCATTATCGTCAGTTGCTAATGAGAATGGTAGCTGTGAATCAGTAATTGCTTTTTCAATGTCTTTAATTTGCCCTTTGTCCCAAGGAGATACGTTCATGGTTCGTGCATCTTCTAAGTTGATAGATGCAATGTTTTTAATTGGTTGCATCGCTCCATAAGAATCAACCATAATTCCGTCCAAGAGAGCAGGATTAGCTCGCCCAGTTGAGATTTGTAGGTATTCTTGTTTCAAATAATTTTCAGCATCGTTTAATGCTTCTGTTGTTGTTATAAAATCAAAATTCATATGGGTAAAGTATAGCAATTCAGATCAAAAAGAAAACAAATTATTTATTTTCTTTTTGATACTTCTTGAATATCTCTAAACTTTTTCGTGCGAAAACTCTATCTGAATTTTTCACACTATCTGTAAGTTCATCATAGGGAACAAAGTACTGCTCCCAACGTTCACGTCTTTCAGGTGAAATATCTTCTAACGATAAGATTTCTTTTGCCCATATCATCCACTGTTCGTGCTCTAAAGCTGAGAGTTCTTCGAACATTTTTTCGTGATTCTCACGCATATATTTATATGTTCATGGCGATCATTTCTAATATCATCTTGGTTGATGCTCCATTAGCGCCGAGATAACTACGGGCTTTGAAGACTGAATCAATTATTTCCGGATTTTTATTCTTTTCATAATGGAAATGATTTTCTAAATCATTCAGGAAATTCAAGACGTCTGATTTTAGCAAAGGTTCTTCTGATTTTTTATCAGTGAGTTTTTTAATAGTATCAAAACGTTTTTGCAAGCTCATCGAAATAAAATCGCTCACGACGATCTTTCGTTCTTTGCTATGTTGCCCATCATTCCTCAAACGAATCAATTGCATTCGAGATTGCAGCGTTGGCAGCAGTTGTTTTACATTCGGAAAAATGAGAACGAAATAGGTATTGGCTGTTGGTTCCTCAAGAACTTTTAATAATGCATTTTGAGCTTCCCTGTTCATTAATGTGAAAGAAATAATAAAAACGGCAGCCTTTTCGGTCTTTTCAGCCTGTAATGATTTAATGGCACGTGCATCATCTATTTTGAAACTATCGTAATGTCGATCAAAAATATATGAGCATTCTTCAAATGGAATAGATCTTTTCAATTCAGGGGTTATATTTTCTGAAGATTCAATTCCATAGGCATGGTGAGAGTATGGCAGTTGTGAGAATTGTTCAAGTTGATTCATAGGGTCAAGTATAACAAAAAACACCAATGATGGTGATTTTTATTTGCTGCCAGTCTGGGATGATGTTCGAACTTTTATACTAATTGATCTACAAAAAAACCAGAAAATTAATTCTGGCTTTAGTCTTATTTTAAAACTTCTTTAAAAAGTTTTTTTACTTTTTCTTCAATTTTTTCTCTAAAGCATTCTTGAACAAAATTTAATTTTATATTTATAATGACTTTTCTTTCTAGAGATGTAAGTTCTACAGGAATAAAAGTTTCGTAAATGAATAAATCTATTTTCAATAAAGCTTCTAACTTATTATTTTTCCACTTACCAGAAAATCTATTTGGCATTGATACAAATAATGATGTAAATCTTTGTTTTACATCATTTGTCTTCAAATTGTGACGTAAATTAATATCTCCTTCAATTTTTGATTTTGAAAAATAATCCCAAGTAACATCAAATAAAATTCCTGCTTTTCCTTCTGTAAAATTTCTTAAATTATCTTTAAAATTATTTTGTTGAGTCATCTTTTATATTTTTTATTATATTATCACATTAATATAATACTGTCAACATATAACTTGTTTAGGATTCAAATTAAAAACACCTTATTTATAAGGTGTTTTTAATAAAATATAGTTTGCTGGCAGACTAGAATTTACGACTCACTTCCTTCGCTGCATAAACCTGACGGAAAGCCTTATCTAACAAATTCAATAATAAAACCGAGCATAAAGCTGGGTTTTATTATTGATGCTGGCAGACTAGAATTCGAACCGTCATAAAAAAGTGTCTGGATTTTACAAGTAAAAAAACAATTATTTACTTATAATTGCTTTTTTGTAGGTGTCCAGATGTTCAAGAGCAATCCCCGTCCCTCTCGCTACACAAAACAAGGGATCCTCTACCAAATATGCCTGAACCCCTGTTCGCCGATGGATCAAGTCTGTTAGGTTTCGTAATTGTGACGTTCCCCCCGTCATCGTAATTCCATTATCGATAATGTCTGAGGCTAGTTCTGGTGGAACTTCTGCTAAGACATCTTTCAGTGCTTGAATCATAATTTTTAATTCATTATCAATAGCCTTGGTGATTTCATTTGTAGAAATTTTCACTGAGCGCGGAAGACCTGTTACGTAATCACGACCCTTTATCAATACCTCTAGCTCATCGTCGAGTGGGATAGCTGAGGCAATCTTGATCTTGATCTTTTCAGCCGTTCGATCTCCAATCGCTAGGTTATAAGTCTTCTTAATATAATCGATAATAGCAGTGTCTAGTTTACGACCAGCACATTTAACCGAGTTTGATGCCACAATCCCACCAAGTGAAATTACCGCCGCATCAATGGTCCCCCCTCCAATGTCAACAATCATATATCCATTCGGTTGTTGGATTGAAATTCCAGCTCCGATAGCTGCAAGAATTGGTTCCTTTACTACATAGGCATTTTTTGCACCGGCACGACGCGCAGCCTCAATTACAGCTCGACGTTCAGTCGAGGTAATTCCAGCTGGAACAGACAAGAGAACGTCAGGCTTCCAAATATTCCATTTTCCAAGAGCTTTTTGGAAATAATGTCTCAACATTATTTCAGTGATTCGGTAATCAGCGATAACACCATCCTTCATTGGTCGATAAGCTACAATTTCATCAGGAGTTTTTCCAATCATTTGTTTTGCTTCGGTACCAATGGCAAGGACTTTATTATCAAGAACAGAAATAGCAACAACAGAAGGCTCGTCCATGATGACTCCCTTACCGGGCACATAGACCAAAATGTTTGTTGTTCCTAAATCGATTCCAAGTTTTTTCGAGAAAATTGACATGGTTGTATATTACCATAGCCTTTTCAAGTAACAAGATATTGCTGGTACGTATCTTATATGAATTAACTGTTGATAATAAACTTGCACATTTTATATCACATATGATATATTCTATGACATATGAATACGAAACAAGTTGAACAAGAACAAAAACGTATCGGAAAATTCATCCGATCATTGCGCAAGGGCAAGGGTCTTACTCAGGTAGAATTTGCTCAGCAACTAAAGACTTCGCAGTCTGCTGTTGCCCGTATGGAACGTGGTGGATTAAACTTTTCTACTCAAGAATTAATTAAAATTGGAAATGTATTAGATCACCAATTAATTAAACTTCATCGTGAAGAACGAGATGACTTTATCATTCATGGAGGAAAGAAACTCAAAGGTTCTATTACGACCAACACATCAAAGAATGGAGCTATGGGACTCATGCATGCTTCCCTTTTGAACAAGGGGGTTACAACACTTCATGGAATTCCTCAAATTCAGGAGGTGTATCGCATTATAGAAATTTTTCAAAGTATCGGAGTAAAAGTTGAATGGGTCAAGGAGCATTCAATTAAAATTACCCCGCCTAAACGTTTTAAATTTGATGAAATTAATAAACATTCGGCACGGCGGGTGCGATCATTCATGATGTCTATTGGTGCCCTGATTCACCACATCAAGTCATTTGAAATTCCAACAGCTGGGGGTTGCAAAATGGGAGAACGAACTATTGCCGCCCATAAACATGGGATTGAAGCATTAGGTGTAGAAATAACGACACGAAATAGTGGTTATTTGATTGAACGAAAGAAACTGAAGCCAGCTGATATTGTAATGTACGAGGCGTCTGACACGGCTACTGAGAATATTCTTATTGCCGCTGCGGGAATTCCTGGTAAAACCACTATTCACTTTGCACAGCAAAACTATATGGTTCAAGATGTATGTTTTTATCTTGAAAAACTTGGTGTAAAAATTGAAGGCATTGGTTCGTTGAAGCTCATCATTCATGGGAAGAAAAACATCAACAAAGATGTAGAGCATCACAATAGCGAGGACCCAATTGAATCTATGATGTTTATTGCCTCTGCTATTGTGACCCATTCAAAACTCACCATTAAACGTTGTCCTATTGATTTCCTAAAGCTTGAAATGCTCAAGCTCGAAAAAATGGGGGTTCAAATGAAACAGTCGAAAGTCTACAAATCTAAAAACAAAAGAACTGATTTAGTAGATATTACTGTTATGGAATCTGATCATTTAGGCCTTACGGCACTAGGGGATAAAATTCATGCGCAACCATACCCTGGAATTAATACTGACAACCTCCCTTTCTTTGTTCCTGTTGCAATGTGCGCAAAAGGAACAACACTCATTCATGATTGGATGTGGGAGAATCGAGCGATCTACTTTACTGAGCTAAATCGTCTTGGTGCAGGAGTACGTTTGGCTGATCAGCACCGAGTACTTGTTGAAGGACGTGAAAAATTGTCGGCTGGCGAGATTGTCTGCCCCCCTGCACTGCGTCCATCAACTATGATTCTTGTAACGATGCTGGGGATCGAGGGGCGTTCGATTCTCCGAAATGTTTATTCAATCAAACGTGGTTATGAAAATATCGTAGAGAGATTGAACTCTATTGGAGCAGAAATCGAAGTCGTCAAAGAAATCTAAAGCCAACTTACTGAGTTGTTTTTTTATTGCTCAAAAAGTACACTAAAGACATGCAAATAGTTCAGGTAATCCCTATAACTAAATCAATCAACTCCGAGGTGCTTACTTATTTTTCAGTAAAAGAAGTTGCATTAGGAAAGCTCGTTACCGTACCTCTACGTAAAAAAGAAATCAAGGCAATCGTTGTTCAGTCGGAATCAGTGGTAAACATGAAGACGCAACTGCGCGGTGCAAATTACCAAATCAGAAACGTAATAGAAGTTCACGACTCTCATGTATTTTCTTCTGCTTTTTTGCATACCTGTAATATTCTGAAGGATTTCTATGTGACAAGTACTGGGCGAATGCTCAATCAGGTTACCCCGTCTTTTATTTTAAAAAATATTGAAGAATGGCATTACCCCTCTCAGAAAAAGCGAAGTTCAAAAGGCTTTAGACAATTACTTTTACAGAGGGGTTACTATGATCGAATCACTTATTATAAAACGATGATTCGCGAACACATGTTCCAAAAAGAATCTCTTCATATTATCTGTTCGACTATCGATGAGAGCAAAATTATTTTTGAAAAACTACAGAAAAATAATAATAATATTTATTTACTTCATAGCGGACTAACGCAGAAGAAACTGCGAGAAACCTACAAGGAGATGAGTGACCTAACGTCCCCATCATTCCTTATCAGCACTCCTGGGTTTGTAGATACCTACCAACACGAGAAAAGTACCATGGTTATTGAACAAGAGTCCTCTGAATATTATAGAACTGTTTCATCCCCGTATATTGATATGAGGGTGTTTATTAAAAAATACGCGAACTCAGCAAAAATCACCCTGGTCTGGGCAGATAGCATTCTGCGACCAGAAACATATGTACTATCACAAAACAATCAAGGTGAGATTATTGAGCCTCTCAACAAAAAGGTTTTTAAGACTGGCGATATAGAAATAATTAGTCAGCACACCAAAGTTACAAAAAAACAAAGTGATGCTGAACGGATTAGTGAGCTCTCTGAAAAGAAAGCATTCCAGGCACTCTCAAAAGAAGCCATTGAGAAAATTAAGGAGGCCATTCTAAAGAAAGAGAAGATATTTTTGTTTGTACATAGAAAAGGACTCGCACCTACCATTGTATGTAATGACTGCGGGAACGTCGCACGTTCCCCTGAATCTGACCTACCTTATAGTTTATATATAAAGACCCATCCAAAAACGCGCATCAAAGAACGTGTCTTTATTTGTACAATGACAGGAGAGTCTCTACCGGCGTTTGATAGCTGCCAATTTTGTGCTGGCTATAATCTCAATTCAATGGGGATTGGAACTGAGCGAGTACGCGAAGAAGTTCAAAGTCTCTTTCCAAAAACACGGACACATATAATAGATAGTGCTCATGTGACAACAAAAAAAGGTATGAAAGAAATTGTGGCAGATTATATAAAAAATAAATCTGCAGTTATTGTTATTGGTACCCGCAAGGCAATCGCGCAATTACCCGAAATTGATACGACGGTAATTGTTTCTCTCGATTCATATTTTAGTCGCATGAGTTACAACACTCATCCGGAAGTACTGAACCTTGTTGTAAATATCAAGGAAAAGACTAAAAATCCAGTAATACTACAATCACGAAACATTACGGAATCATCTCTACCTATATTGCACGATGGGTTATATACAAAATACATTGATACAGAACTTTCAGAACGAAAAAAATTCAGTTATCCTCCCTATTCTACTATCTGCACGTTGAAGCGCGTCGTTCCTAAATTTGCTATCAGGAAAGAGTATGATTTCTTGAGCTCGTCTTTCCATCACTGGAACCCTAATATCATGACGCACCCTGCCCAGAAAAAGACCATGGTAACGTTAATTATGGTTCTTCAGCTAGATGCTGACCTTTGGTCAGCGCACAGCCAAGATGCAAAACTGGCGAGTCTTTTGTATGGTTTTGATCGCACGACTGAGATCAAATTCAATCCTCAGAATCTGATGTAAAACAGATAAATAAGGGTTGTATAATTACAGCTTCATGATAGTATGGCCCTTATATGGCAACAAATGTAGATATTAAAAAGACGAAAAACGACAACAATCTTGGTCTTCTTCGAAAATTTTCTCGAAAAGTAAAGATCTCAGGAGTTCTTCAAAAGAAACGATCAATTCGATATTTTGACCGAACAGATTCTGATTTCAAGAAACAAGAAAACGCGTTAAACAAAATTGAGAAACGAAAAGAGTACGAACATAAAGAAAAAATGGGAACTCTTAAACCTCGAAAAGGACGACGACGTTAAACTATGGCAATTGCTGAATATGACAATCTGACAATCATTCGGCAGACAAAAGGTAGGATCCCCATCCTGCCTTTTGTTGACATCAAAGACGCTATTCTTGGAGCAGGGTACGATCTTTCACTCGTATTTCCTACCCTTGATCACTCTGAGGAATTACACCTAAAATGGAAAAAGAAATCAGGTCCAGTAAACATTCTGTCGTTCCCTCTCGATGAAGAATCTGGGGAGATAATCATGACGCTCTCCCAAGCGCGAAAAGAGGCACGTAACTATGAACGCAACTATCGTGATCACCTTGTTTTTCTCTTTATCCATGGATGTCTCCATTTGAAAGGACACGTGCATGGTGCTAAAATGGAACAACAGGAACGTTTTTACTGCGAGCAATTTTCATCAAAGTAAAAAATTCTCTCCTTCCCTACTTAATCTATGAATAATGAACACATAATTGGAATAGACATCGGTACCAGCAGCATCAAGCTGGTCATTACTGAGCCAAATACTCAAACAGAATTACCAAAAATTCTTCATGCTATTGAGTCACCAGCTCATGGATTTCGTCATGGGTATATTGCTGATGATGAAAAGGCCTCAGAATCACTTGGTCGTCTTCTAGAAAGAGCAGAAAAAGAATACAAGCAAAAGATCCTCAAAGTTCGGTTCTCAATTGGTGGTGTCGGATTATGTTCACAGTATGTTCGTACTTCAATCGATCTACCAAAACAACACAGTGAAATTACTGATCATTACGTTGATGAAGTTTTACAGAAATCTGAAGATCTTTTTATTACAAAATATCCAAATAAAAAAATTCTCCACATTATCCCGGTAAAATACCGCGTTAACGAACGTGATGTTCTTGGGACTCCAATGGGGATGTACGGAAATAATATCGAAGTAAAAGTCATCTTCGTGACTATTTTAGAACATCACTATGACGCGCTTGTTAATCTCATTTCGAAACATGACATAGGAATTCTTGATATTATTGCGAGTCCTATTGCCGATGCTGCAGCGAGTGTAACCTATAAACAACGAACTCAAGGTTGCATGCTCGCAAACATTGGTGCTGAGACCACCTCTGTTGCCACTTTTGAAAACAGCATTATCACATCACTCGATATATTGCAGATCGGTTCAAATGATATCACTAACGATATTGCTCTTGGACTACAGATACCACTAGAGGAAGCAGAAGGTATAAAATGCGGAGCTTCACATGAACACCAAAAAAGAAAAGTTGAAGAGATCATCCAAGCACGATTGGCAGATATTCTTGAACTTCTAACGCGACACCTACAGAAGATCAAGAAAAATCGTCTCTTGCCAGCTGGAATTGTGTTCAGTGGCGGTGGCTCACATATTCAGCATTTAAATGACTACGCTCGAAAGGAACTTAAACTTCCAGCAGAATTAGTATTGATTCAAGTCATGTCAAAAAAATCAAAACGAATGGTACGTATCCCTCACCAGTTCTCTGTTGCCTACGGATTGTGTGCAAGCGAACGTGGTCACCAACGATTTAAAAAAGGTGGCATCTCAATGAAAAAAATTAAACGATCTCTCAATAATTTAGTACATCAGATAATGCCCTAGTGTAGACCTTGCAGTAGCAAGGTTTTTTGCTAGAATACAGTAATATTTAAAGGAATAATTAAAACCCATATTTATGCCAAAAGTTAACCCAAAAATTGAAACATTCGCACGCATCAAAGTTATTGGTGTCGGAGGAGGAGGAACCAACGCTGTTAATCACATGATCAACTCAGAGATCTCTGGTGTTGAGTTTATTGCAGTGAATACTGATACCCAAGACCTACATCACTCTAATGCAACAAAGAAAATCCACATCGGTAAGAACCTTACCAAGGGATTAGGATCAGGAATGAACCCAGAAGTTGGACGAGCAGCTGCAGAAGAAACAAAAGCTGAAATCCAAGAGTCTATGAAAGGTGCCGACATGGTATTTATTGCTGCTGGTATGGGAGGAGGAACAGGAACAGGTGCCTCACCTGTCGTAGCACAAACAGCAAAGGAACAAGGTATCCTGACTATCGGAGTCGTCACAAAACCATTTGCCTTTGAAGGTAACCAACGACAACGTATTGCCGAAGCCGGTATCGAAGCACTTGAAAAAGAAGTTGACGCATTGATTACCATTCCCAATGACCGACTTCTTGCGATTGCTGGAGAAGACATGAGCTTCAGTGCAGCCTTTAATATCTCTGACGATATTTTGAAACAAGCCGTTGAAGGAATTTCAGAATTGATTACTACTCCTGGTATCATTAATATTGATTACGCTGATATTCAGACAACACTATCTGACACTGGTTCAGCATTTATGGGAATCGGACGCGCATCAGGAGAAGGACGTGCAAAAGACGCAGCTCTTGAAGCAATCAACTCTCCTCTCTTGGATATTGCAGTTGATGGTGCAAAAGGAGTTCTCTTTGCTATCTCTGGAGGCGATGACCTCACCATGAACGAAGTAAATGAAATTGCTTCAATTATTACTGAATCTATTGATTCTTCGGCTCGCGTTATCTTTGGAACCATTCGAGATAATAAACTGAAGAAAGGTGAAATCAAGGTTACGGTTATTGCGACCGGCTTTACGGGAGGCGTAACAAAGAAACCAACATTTAGCGCATTCACCAAAGATGAATCGATTATTAACGAAAGACCTGTTAAGAACGACAAGAAAAGGGAGCGAGAAGAAATCGAAGAAATTGATGATACAGAGGACGAAGAAGACTGGTCAGCAGTTCCAGCCTTCTTGCGACGAAATAAAAAATAACACCGCAGTGTTATCCTCGAGGCAGCACTCTAATGGTATTTCCAAAATATAATCCTGTCGTTCTTTATTTTTAGAGAGTCGTGGATTCTAAAAAGCCCTGAAGGCTTTTTTTGTTTGGAACATAGGTTATACTAATTTCATACTATATTAATAGTTATTACTAACACATAATCAAAAATATCATTATGTACGATCTTATTATTATTGGAGCTGGGCCTGCGGGAACAGCTGCAGGAGTCTACGCGGCTCGAAAAAAACTAAAAACTCTTCTCATTGCAGAAGAATTTGGAGGTCAGTCAGTCGTTTCAGAGACCATCTATAACTGGATTGGAAGTCCGGAAATTGGAGGACGTGAACTTGCACAGTCATTTCAAGACCATCTTGAATACTACAATGACGGTGATACGCTTACTCTTAACACGGGGGCGCGAGCAAACACTATTACTAAAAATGAGGACGGCACCTTTACCGTAACTGACCATAACAACGAAGCGTACACAACGAAAACTGTTTTTATTGCTACGGGTTCAACGCGACGTAAACTTCCGGCTGTGGGAGCAGATCGCCTAGAACACAAAGGCCTTACCTATTGTGCGAGTTGTGACGGTCCCTTGTTCACTGATATGGACGTAGTAGTCGTTGGAGGAGGAAATGCTGGATTTGAGAGCGCAGCGCAGCTTCTTGCTTACTGCAAATCAGTAACACTTCTTCACCGAGGTGATGAATACAGAGCTGACCCAATTACGGTAGAAAAAGTTCTTGCAAACGAAAAAATGACAGGGATCCTCAATGCAAATACTCTAGAAGTAACAGGAGAAAACTTTCTTGATGGACTTCTCTATGAAGACATGAATACCAAAGAGCAGACGAAACTAGAGGTAAAAGGAGTGTTCATAGAAATCGGCCAAATTCCAAATTCTGGAATTGTAAAAGATCTTGTTGAACTGAACAAGCACAATCAAATTATTGCCGATCCATACACTCAAAAAACTTCAGTAGAAGGTGTCTGGGCTGCTGGTGACGTAACTGATGTTAAATATCACCAAAACAATATCTCCGCTGGAGATGCGGTGAAAGCACTTGAAGATATCTATAACCATCTTCACGCATAAAAAAATACCTTTCGGTATTTTTTTATAGGTATGACTCAAGTACAGCGAGTTGCTCTGGGGTGTTCGCTCCGAGAGCTTCTCTTTCATTAATTTGAACTGAATCAATATAATGTGACTCTTCAAATGCAATTTTCACGAGATCAGTCAGATAATACTCTTCTTGAGAATTATCGTTCTTTAATGTTCTCAAGCATTCGATCGTCCAGGGAATATCACAACAGAAATAGGCGGGGTTCACTTCATGAATAGTTGCTTGTTCATCAGTAGCATCCTTACGTTCTACGATTGCCTTAATATGACCCTGATCATCACGAATAATTCTTCCGAAATTATAGAACTGTTCTTGGAATAGCTCTTCGTTTTCGATCATTGCGGTTGCAATAGCCAATGAGTTTTCAGAATTTTGCTTTTGATTGATTAAACATGTAATAGTTTCAGCAGAAACAAACGGTTGATCAGCATAGAGCACCAGAATCTGCTCAATAGACGGGTCAAGTAGTGGCATAGCGTAAGATACAGCATGACCTGTTCCCTTTTGATCTTTCTGGGTGACGTAGAGTACACGATCACCTAGAACTTCTTTGATCAGCTCTTCTTTGTACCCAACAACGCAAATTGGTTGATACTTCATTGAAAGAGATTCTGCAGTATCAATAACATGCTCAAGCATTGATTGATTACCCAGTTGTGTGAGGGCTTTTGGAATATCTCCTCCCATACGAGTCCCCTTTCCTGCTGCCAATATTATTATCTGTGTAGTATCCATATAATGAATGTGATCAAAATAGATACACGCCTAAACGAGCTCTTTTGATATAAAAAGTATAGGTAAAATGGCAAAAAAAGGCAATAAAAAGTTCACAGATTATTGGCGGAAAGTGTTGCAAAACCACATGTTTATGCTATACTCTTTTTCGTTGCTTAGGCAGCATTTTTAAATATTCGGTAAGGATATGTGGGTCAAAAAATACCATCGTCTTTTATGACGATGTGATCAAAATTATTTGAAACCTGCATTGAAAATACAGCCATACCTTGTTATAATTTTTTTACCATGACAATGTCATGACTCAAAAAATTATAACTTCGGCCTGATTGCATTTTCTTCCCAGTTTTATAAAAAATTTTGATCCCATCGTCTAACGGTTAGGACACCACGTTTTCAATGTGGTAATCGGGGTTCGATTCCCCGTGGGATCACATCAATTAAAACAAAAAACGCGAAAGCGTTTTTTGTTTTCAAATTGAGTGCCCCAAGGGGGATCGAAAGACGGAGGCTGCGAAGCCAATCGAACGATAGTGAGATTGTAGCCGAGTCAGGGCTGTGAAAGTTATTAAATTAATGAGCGTGTGAATACAATTTAAAACTATTCCTAGCCGATTCCCCGTGGGATCACCGTCACGAGCGCTAGTTAAAGCGCTCGAGAGGGGTCGAAAGACCTCTTGTAAAAACACACCTGTAATTAGATGTACTTTTGTGTAGAATACATACTACATAATATTTATTAGATTATTTAGCATTGCTATTATATGGAAATTTTACAAACTATAATTCACTACAGTCTTCACTTTCTTGTCCCCGGATTATTAGCATGGCTACTTTTTCGAGAAATATGGAAAAAGGGCTGGCTCATAATGTTAGGTACGATGCTTGTTGATATAGACCATTTGGTTGCAACACCTATTTTTGAAGCTGGGCGGTGTAGTATTAATTTTCACCCTCTCCATTCTTTTTACGCCATAGGTATATACTTTTTGATGTTATTTATACCTAACAAGTATGTGCAGATTATTGCAGTAGGCTTAATATTTCACATGCTGACAGATTTCCAAGACTGTTTATGGATGGGTAAAACGATTACTCAGATTATTGGCGGCTAAGATAAGTAAGGCATTGATAAAAAAACAGCGCTCGAGAGGGGTCGTTTTGAATTTCATTACGATAGTTAAAATAGTCTTATTCTGTAATGAATTCATTTGGTTCGAGCTCGAGAAGGATCATATCAATTAAAACAAAAAACGCGAAAGTGTTTTTTGTTTTCAAATTGAGTGCCCCAAGGGGAATCGAAAGGCGGAGTCATGTCTGATCGAACGTAGTGAGCAAGACAGATGAGCCGGGGTCGCAGGAAAATACGTATGTATTTTATCAATGACCGATTCTTGAGGAAT
>JBLHWN010000008.1:0-14630 GCA_047629175.1 Minisyncoccia bacterium | reverse complement strand
GGATATAATTTTTATTTGTGGTCGCTATGAGGGGATTGATTCAAGAGTAGAGCAAATTACAGGCGCTGAATTGATATCAATTGGTGATTATATTCTGACCGGTGGTGAGGTTGCTGCCATGGTTATTATTGATTCAATGACGAGGCAGATTGATGGGGTTCTCGGGAATAATCAATCTCTCGAAGAAGAACGTATCTCATCCCATGAAATGTATACACGACCAGCAGTGTTAAATCACAAAGGTAAAGACTACAACGTTCCTGACGTGTTAATGGAAGGGAATCATAAATTAATTGATGAATGGCGAAAAAATCACTAATTTAGTGATTTTTATTTTTGATTTATTAATTTAAAATGGTATAGTTAAAAAGAACAATTAAAAACAAAATTTATGAGCATAAGAAAAGTAATTTTAGACAAAAGTATTTTAAAGTCAGTAAATTTTAAAATAGCTCTTCTGGAAGAGAGCATTATCCCGAGTCACTTTTTCATTAGCAAGAAAACATTTGAACTGTTGCAAGATAAAATGGAAGACGAAAGAGCTAGATCTGAGACTAAAAAAGTTTTAGAGAAGATGTTTAACTTAATTTTAGACGTTGCAGAAAAAAATGGTGGAATTAAGAAACTTCATAACGGTGGAGTGAGTCTTGACGATATTCTGGTTAATAAAGGAAGTAAGATATCAATCAAGAAATCGGAAAAAGAAGGCTCACGATATGAAAGCATTAACTTACATGAAACTCTTGGTAAAGATAATTGCTTTATCTATACACGTGATGCTACATTAATCCTGCGTGCCTCAGAAAATCAAATTGAAACGATCAGGTTAAAAGCTTTTCAGATTAAGAAAGGATTTAAAAGCCAATCTGAATTATCAGATAAAGAAAATTTGGCCATTACAAAAGAAGAAGCTTTTCTTGGACTTTCTGAGAATGAATTCGTCCTATTCGGTACAAAAAATTATCAATATAAAAGTGGGAAGTTAATTCCAATTAATTTTGATAAAACAAGCAATGTTGAAAAAATCAAAGCAGTCAATATTGATCAGAAGATGATGATGCATTTGGTTCAGGATTCAACAATTCCAGTGGTACTTTTGACTGGCGTAGCAGGTGTCGGGAAGAGTTTCTTGGCCCTTTTGGAGTTCTATAGAGGGTACAAGAAGGGTATATATAAAAAGTTGTTTATATCTAGAGCAAATGTTTCTTTTGAAGATAACGGCTCAAAGCCAGGAACTGAAAAAGAAAAAGTTCGTGGTGTACTTGGTCCAATTAAAACAACATTAGAGGAATTGGCTACATTGATGCCGGGCAGTGATATCTTTAAAAAACTCTTAGAAGACTTTAATGCAAAAGAGGGTGAAGAGCCGCACAAGATGTTAAATGTTACTTCTTTTGGGGAAATACAAGGAAAGACATTCCCCAAAAATTCTTTGGCATTTCTTGATGAAGCACAAAATGCAACTGAGCAACAGATTCAATCATTTTTTACTAGAGCAGGTAAAGAAGCAAAAATGATTTTTGCAGGTGATTTAGGGCAAGTTGCAAACCCGAAACTTTCAATTTACAATAACGGATTATTATTTTTAGAAAGAAACGCAAGAAACCAATCTTTAGTCGGTGTTCTTTATAGCACTAAAGCTAGTGCACGAAGCAATATTGCCCAATTAGGTGCAGATATTTTTTCATAGGTAATATAATTTAACTTTTTTAAAAATCCCCGAAACAAATTTTGTCTTGGGGTTTTAAAATGCTACAATTATTTGAAATGAGGTTAAACCCAATTTTCATTGTAAAAAAAGTCATTTCTACATGACCTGCAATGATATCTTATGTATAACTTTTTAAATCAAAGATTATGAAAAAATACCAAATTGTGGTCCACAAGAACCACCAACAGAAAGGGGGCGAGTTTACAGATTCTTGAAACGAGTGTTTAACGTTTAATATATAAAAACCTCTCAGTGATGAGAGGTTTTGCATTTCTGTATATAATTTGAAAATAAACAACATTGTTATATAATGTACGTATAATTTAATTTAAAGTCTTATGGAAAATCACGGAGAAGTAGATATCACTGAATTTCAAGAAGTACCTGGAAGGAAAAATCAAGGTGTTCATAAGGGAATTGAAGTAAAGTGGTATAGAGAAAAAAATAATCATAGTCACATTGTTATGGTTAATAGAAAAACTAAAAAAATTATCCCACACAGTAGTAAGAAAGCTACCTTACCTTCTAATACCGAAACAAAGATTTTTGATCTCAGTACTGGAAATGAAATTGCTAGGAAAAAAAATTAAGTATAACGCAGGCCTTGGGCCTGCTTTAAATTTTGACAAATACATAAAAATTAGTAATATACGTGCTACCTAATATCTGATTGAGTTTCTCTGCTTTGGGTTTGTTCACACATGTTGATCCACATTATCCACCAATCCTAACGAACTATATACACCGACGACTATGTCATCGGTTATTTTCTATTTCTAGGATTATTTCACGTACACCTTACTACTTATATATGACAACACGCGAAAAAAAATATTTTTCAAAATACAAGCAACCACTTATTGATATGCCAAATCTGGTAGAAAACCAGATTGAATCATTCGAGCGTTTTATGAACGGTGGTCTACAAGATTCGATTATGGAATTTTCCCCAATCGAAGATTATTCAGAAAAGAAATTTGAACTTAAATTTCTAAGCTTTAGTGTAGAGGAGCCTGAGTTTGACGAGTACTACGCTCGAGAAAACAAGCAGACCTACCAAGCACGTTTGAAAGCAAAAGTTGCTCTTCATAACAAAACACTCGATAAGACAAAAGAAGAAGAGATTTTTCTAACGGAAATTCCTTACATGACACCGCACGGAACCTTTATCATTAATGGTATTGAGCGTGTTATTGTTCCTCAACTTGCTCGTTCTTACGGAGTATTCTTTACTATGGATGATCACGTAAAAGGACCATTTTTTGGGGCAAAACTTATCCCGTCACGAGGAGCGTGGATTGAATTTGAATCAAATAAAGACGGAGCTATTTATGTACGTATCGATAAGAAACGAAAATTTGCTGCTACAGCACTTCTTCGTGTTTTCGGATTAGAAACGAATGAAGAAATCCTTAAGGCATTCAAAGGTCATGATGTTGCTCTTAAGCAAATAGAAGATACTCTTGCAAAAGACACATCAATAGATAAACAAGAAGCCTATGCTGATGTTTACCGTCGAATTCGTGATGGTGAAGTAGCTTCACCTGATGCTTTAGTTGAATATTTTGAAGCAATTTTTGGAGATACACTGTACGACATGTCTGAGGTAGGACGGTATCACTTCAATAAACGTTTTGATAAAAAACTTCCTAAAAAAGGAGTGTACGAACAAACCTTACAAGTAGAAGATTTGGTTATTATCATGACTAAAATCGCAGAAATGAATATAGACCCTCATGCAAAAGCAGATGATATTGATCACCTAGGATCACGTCGTGTACGTTTTGTTGGTGAGCTTTTGGAGCAAAAAGTTCGTCAGGCACTATCACAAATGAAACGAAACATTCGAGATCGAATGTCGACGGTTGATAATGACACCACTGGTTCAATGACCTTGGTAAACCAACGTCCTTTCCAAGCTCGTATGAAAGAGTTCTTTGCGACATCACAGTTGTCACAATATATGGATCAAGAGAATGCACTTTCAGAGATTTCTCACCTGCGGACATTGTCTGCTCTTGGGCCGGGAGGTCTAACACGTGAACGTGCTGGATTTGAGGTTCGTGATGTTCACCCCTCTCACTATGGACGAGTGTGTCCAATTCATACCCCAGAGGGTCAAAACATTGGATTGATTCTACGTATGAGTGTATATGCACGAATTAATAACTTTGGAATGATTGAAGCACCATACGCTAAAGTAATAAAAGGAAAAATTAGCGGGGAAATTGAATACCTGAATGCTATGGATGAAGAGCGATATAACATTGCCCATGCATCAAACCCTCAAGATAAAAACGGTAAGTTCACAAATGATATTGTTGAAGCACGTATTAAAACACGTCCAGGTATCTGTGCACGTGACGATGTTGACTATGTTGATGTTGCGACCAACGCAGCATTCTCTGTCGCGACTTCATTGATTCCATTCTTGGAAGCTGATGATGCAAACCGATCACTTATGGGATCGAACATGATGAAGCAGGCAGTACCATTGGTTGTACCGCAAGCACCCCTTGTTGGAACGGGAATGGAAGAAAAAGCAGCGCTCGACACTGGTCGTGTGGTAATTTCACGTGGGTCAGGAACAGTAATTGAATCAGATGGTAAACATATCGTCGTAAAAGATTCAAAAGGTAACAAAGAAGAATACAAGTTAATTAACTTTATTCGAACAAACTCAAACTCATTTTTTCACCAACGATCAATTGTTTCTACGGGAGAAAAAGTAAAGAAGGGGCAAGTTCTTGCTGATACCTCTACTACTGAATCAGGACAGCTGGCTATCGGTCAAAACGTTTTGGTTGCATTCATGTGTTGGAACGGACAAAACTTTGAAGATGCGATTATTCTTTCAGAGAAATTAGTAAAAAACTCAATCTTCACTTCTATTCGAATTGATGAGTACGAATGTGTTGTTCGTGATACTAAACTAGGTGAAGAACAAACGACAACAGATATTCCAAACGTTGGAGAATCAAAACTTGGAAGCCTTGATATGGATGGAATCATCCGCGTCGGAGCTTATGTTGGTGAAAATGACATTTTGGTTGGAAAGATCACTCCAAAAGGAGAAACAGAACTTTCTCCAGAAGAGAAACTCCTTCGGTCAATTTTCGGAGAAAAATCTCGCGACGTAAAAGACACGTCACTTCGTCTTGGATATGGGAAAAAAGGGCGAATTATTGGTGTAAAAGTTTTCTCTCGTGAAGCAGGCCACAAGCTTGAATCAGGAGTATTGAAAAAGGTATACATTGAAATCGCACAACTACGAAACATCAAGGTTGGAGACAAGCTTGCTGGGCGACATGGAAACAAAGGAGTTATCTCAGTAGTTCTTCCAGAAGAAGATATGCCATATATGGCAGACGGAACACCCATTGATGTTATTTTGACACCACTTGGAATTCCATCTCGTATGAACCTTGGGCAAATTCTTGAAATGCACCTAGGACTCGCTGCACATACTCTTGGATATCAGGCTATAGTGCCATCATTCGCAGGGGCTACAGCAGATGAAATTGCAGCTGAGCTTGAAACTGCTGGATTTTCCGGGACAGGGAAGGTAACTCTATACGATGGGCAAACGGGTGAAAAATTTGATCAAGATGTAGCGGTTGGATATATGTATATCTTGAAACTGCACCACATGATTGATGACAAGATGCACGCGCGATCAATTGGTCCGTACTCATTGATTACCCAACAACCACTCGGAGGTAAGGCTCAATCAGGAGGGCAACGTTTCGGAGAAATGGAGGTGTGGGCGCTAGAAGGATACGGTGCTGCACATACGCTTCGTGAAATGCTAACTATTAAATCTGATGATGTAACAGGACGTTCTGCTGCTTTTGATTCTATTATCAAAGGAAACAAAATCACGCAGCAAAATACTCCTGCTTCATTTAATGTACTTATTAATTACTTACGCGGACTTTGTCTTGATGTAAGCCTTGATAGTATTTCTGATCATATTGAATACATAGATGTTCCTGAAGATACCGATGAAGATACTGCTAAACCAGAACAATCAGAAGAAGTAACTAACTCATAATAGAAATATGCACACAGATACAAAAAACCAATTACAACAAAACAAGCATGTTTCAATTCGTCTCGCATCACCAGATACGATTCGTTCATGGTCACATGGGGAGGTAGCAAAACCAGAAACAATTAATTATCGAACCGGACGTTCTGAGCGTAATGGTCTCTTTGATGAACGTATTTTTGGTCCAGAAAAAGATTACGAATGTTATTGTGGAAAATACAAAGGTATTCGATATAAAGATATTGTATGTGAAAAATGTGGAGTAGAAGTAACGCGCGCTATTGTTCGTCGTTCACGAATGGGTCATATTGATCTTGCTTCACCAGTAGCACACATTTGGTTCCTACGAGGAATTCCATCACGAATGGGATTGGTACTTGATCTTCAAGTTTCAAAACTAGAAAAAGTTATTTACTTTGCAAGTTATATCATTACTGATGTAGACGATGAAGCAAAAGAAAAAGTAATGCAAGAACTTAATCGTGAGTACAAGGCAAAACAAAAAACATTTGAAACTGAGGAAGACAAACAGAAACTAAAGGATCTTTTTGATGCAACAAAGAAACAAATTCAAGAAATCACTCTACATAAGATTATCTCTGAAGATGAATATAATATTTACTCACTAAAATTTGGTTCAATTTTTGAAGCAGGTATTGGTGCTGAAGCAATTTTTTATATCTTTAAAAATCTTGACCTAGAAGCAATTGTAGTGGAGCTTGAAGCAGCTGCTCAAAATACTAAATCAGTTGCAACACGAACAAAGATTGAAAAACGCTTATCACTTTTGCGATCACTCAATCGTGAATCAACAAAGGCAGAATGGATGTTCCTTGAAGTAATCCCAGTGATTCCTCCAGCGCTTCGGCCAATGGTGGCTCTTGAAGGTGGGCGATATGCAACATCTGATGTTAATGATCTGTACCGTCGAGTAATCAACCGTAACAATCGGTTAAAGAAACTGATGACAATTGGTGCACCTGATGTAATTCTTCGAAATGAAAAACGTATTCTTCAAGAGGCTGTTGATTCATTGATAGATAATACAATTCGGAAGCATTCAGGAACGGTTGCGAAATCATCGTCACAAAAGCGAAATCTTAAATCTCTTTCTGATAACTTGAAAGGAAAGCAGGGTCTATTCCGGCAAAACCTTCTTGGTAAACGTGTAGATTATTCAGGGCGTTCAGTTATTGTTGTTGGTCCAAAATTAGGAATTGATCAATGTGGTATTCCAAAAAATATGGCTCTGGAATTATTCAGACCATTTGTTATCGCGAAAATTATTGATCGAGAAATGGCCTTTAACGTTCGTGGAGCTGGGAAACTTCTAGAAACACCAACAGATGATATTTGGGAAATCCTTGAAGAAGTAATTCTTGGGAAATACGTTCTTTTGAACCGTGCGCCAACATTACACCGACTTTCAATTAGAGCCTTCAAGCCAATTTTAATTGAAGGTAAGGCAATTCAATTGCACCCATTGTCAGTAAACGGTTTTAACGCTGACTTTGATGGTGATCAAATGGCGGTACACGTACCGCTTTCAGAAGAAGCACAATTTGAGGCCCAAGAATTAATGGCTTCAAGTAAAAATCTCTTGCGACCATCATCAGGAGAGCCAACCGTTACCCCTTCACAGGATATGGTTCTTGGTGTGTATTGGATGACAAAAGCTATTGATGGAGTTGCTGGAGAAGGAAAAATTTTCTCTTCTCCAAACGAAGCTATTACCGCTTATGATTTCCGGAAAGTTGATTTCCGAGCAAAAATTAAAGTAATGGGAACTGAATCAGAGCGTTACGCAGAATTCGAAGGGAAACCTTTTGAGACAACTGTTGGACGTCTCTTGTTTAACTCTGTTCTTCCAAAAGACTTTGGATACTTGAATCAAGATATCAAGAAAAAAGATATTTCAAATATTATTGCTCAACTTATTGGAAAATATGGATTTGAAGCAACAGCCCCTGTTGTAGATAAAATCAAAGACTTTGGATTTAAATACGTAACATATTCTGGTTCAACATTTGGTTATTCAGATGCAATTGTTCCAGAAGAGAAACATGCCATTATTGATGATGGACGAAAAGAAGCACTTGAAATTCAAGGACAGTACGAAGAAGGTCTTATTTCTGAAACTGAACGATACCGAAAAACAATTGAATTATGGGAGGGAGTTAAAGTTAAAGTAGAGAAAGTTATTAGTGAACATCTCCATACTTCTGAGTCAATTTTTGACATGGTAACCTCTGGTGCGCGTGGTTCAACTTCAAACATGCTGCAAATGGGAGGAATGAAGGGAATTATTGTTAACGCTTCAGGGCGTGCGATTGATTTCCCAATCCTTAGTTCCTATAAAGAAGGACTTACACCTATTGAATATTTTATTACGACTCATGGATCTCGTAAGGGACTAACGGATACGGCTCTAAAGACTGCTTCTGCAGGTTATTTAACACGTCGGCTTCATGATGTAGCTCAAGATGTTGTTGTTACCGAAGAAGATTGTGGAACAAAGAAACACATTGTTGCCACTGAAGAAAACTTTGATGGAATCATTAAGCCACTTTCTAAAAACTTATTTGGTCGTGTACTTTCAGCAAAAGTGGTTGACGCAGAAGGAAATACTCTCTATAAAAGGAATGATCTTATTGAGCAAGACGATGCAGACGCAATCACCTTAGCAGGGGTTACAGAGGTAGCCGTTCGAACACCAATTAAATGTGAATCACTTCATGGAGTTTGTCAGAAATGTTATGGGCTTGATCTTGGGCGTAATGCTCTTGTAAAGGTTGGGGAAGCAGTTGGAACCATTGCTTCACAATCTATTGGAGAACCAGGGACACAGTTAACACTACGAACATTCCATGCGGGAGGGGTTACTGGACTAGATATTACTACTGGTCTTCCACGTATCGAGGAGATTTTTGAAAAACGTTCAAACATTAAGTCACCAGCTCTTTTATCAAAAAGTGATGGACTCGTTGTTGATGTACGCGTTAAGGAAGGAGTTAAAATTATTGAAGTATTATCTGATACTGAAGTAATGGTTAATAAGGTAAAAACAAAATCTGTTGAATACGAACTAGACCGAAAACGAACACCAGCTGTAAAGAAAGGAGACCGTGTTGGTCTTGGAGATTTGCTTACTGATGGCTCAGCAGTTGTTGATGATTTGTTTAATATCGCAGGCGCAGATATTGCACAAAATTACATTGTGTCTGAAGTATCAAAGGTGTATGAGTTGAACTCAGCACCAGTTGCAAAGAAACATATTGAAATTATTGCACGATTGATGTTCTCACGACGACGTATCACTCAGGCAGGGGAGACTAAATTCTCAACAGGAGATATTGTTGAATACATCGAATTGATACAAGAAAATGATATTGTTGAGGCTGAAGGAAAACTTGGCGCTAAAGGAGCGACTGTTGTGAAGGGAATCTCAGAAGTAGCCCTTTCAACTAAATCTTGGCTATCATCTGCATCATTCCAGCATACAACCCGTATCCTGGTATCTGCTGCAGCAGCTGCAGAAACAGACAATCTACGTGGTCTTAAGGAAAACGTTATCGTTGGAAACCTTATTCCGGCGGGAACTGGGTTCCGAAATGACTTCATTCCTTTTGAGAACATGCCATCAGTCCATCGAAAAGAACAACTCGACACTATTGAAGCTGAGCTTGGCGAGGATGCAGACGTCGCATAATAATCACTATGAAAAACACCGACATCATTAAAGATAAATTGAATATCCTCGATGTGGTGAGTTCATATGTAAAGCTTGAAAAAGCAGGAAAGACCTATAAAGGAAAATCACCCTTTACTAATGAAAAAACCCCATCATTCTTTGTTTCACCAGAGAAGGGTTTTTTCTACTGTTTTTCAAGTGGAAAAGGAGGAGACATGTTTACCTTTGTTCAAGATATTGAACGTGTAGAATTTAAAGATGCCTTAGTTATCCTTGCTGAAAAAGCTGGAGTTGATCTAGGTACTTTTTCGGTAGAGGATCAAAGTCAGGAACAACTCCGGTATAAAATTCTTGATGATATTACGAAATGGTACGAAGTACACCTACGGAAGAATTCTGATGTTGTTAATTATCTTCTTGGGCGAGGATTAACAAAAGATACCATTATTGAATTCCGTGTTGGGTTTGCATTGGATGATTGGCGTGATTGTTATAATTATTTAAAATCTCGAAAATATGCTGATGCTGATGTAGAAGCAGTCGGCATGATTATCAAAAAAGAAGGGAGCGGTCATTATGATCGATTTCGGTCTCGTGTTATGTTCCCACTCTTTGATTCACGCGGACGTGTCGTTGGGTTTTCTGGTCGAATATTTACTGATGACCCAGAACAGCAAGGCGCTAAATATATCAATAGTCCAGAAGGACCACTCTTTGATAAATCAAAGGTACTCTACGGATATCATACGGCCAAAACCGCTATGGCAAAGGCTGGAAGCTGTATATTAGTTGAAGGTCAACTTGATGTACTTATGGCTCAACAGGCTGGTTATGTTAATACGGTGGCGATTTCAGGAACAGGACTGACCGATGACCACATAACCATGATTAAACGTTTTACTGATACCATTCTCTTGGCGCTCGATAGCGACAAGGCAGGAATCAAGGCAACGCGAAGAAGCGTTCTTGCCGCCTATAGACACGGTATGTCAGTGAATATTATCTCGATGCCAGAGGGGATGGATCCAGCAGATACTATTGCTCACAGTAAGGAACAATGGGATGTATGTGTAAGTGATGCCAAAGACTATGTCGACTACCGACTTGAAATGGTAAACAAACAAAATCCAAGCTTCGAAGAAAAACAAACTTTGGTTACGAAAGATTTATTCCCCTTTGTATATCATATGCAAAGTGCGGTGATTCAGGATCGTATTCTGCAAAAGTTGTCGCTCTTCCTTGGAGTGAGTGTCGATTCAGTACGAAACGATTTCAAAAATTTCAAGCCTGATAGTGATGATGCTATTGAATATACAACTCAATTAAAAACTCAGGACCAATCATCAAAAATCATGAGTTCACATGATGAGACATTGTATTTCTATGCATACTTAAAAGATAAAAGTTTACTAGAGAATTTTTCTGATATGAAGAAAATTACTGATCTCTATAAACAAGTGTATGACAGTGATCTTGATGCCGATCATGATTCAATTGATGAGACGCTTAAAAATATGCAGCTGTTTATTCTTGAAGAACGATACAAGGATAGTTCCGAAGCATCATTTGAGCGACTACTGTTAACAGCAATAGTAGAAGAGCGAGTCAGGCAAATGGGCACTGAGTCAATGAAACTTCTTGAAACCATACGGCTTATGGAATCTAAGGGGGAGATAGAAGAATTCAAAAAATCATTACAAGAACACCAAGCATTATTACTCGAAAAAACCACTCTTATGGATTCAATTCATACCAATTAATATGGCTAAATCAACAGAAACAAAAAAGAATACTTCAAAAACTCCTACAAAGAAGGTTGAGAAAAAGGCATCAGCTCCAAAGAAGAAGGTGGCGGCTAAAAAAGCTCCAGCAAAAAAGGTAGCGCCAGTTAAAAAAGAAGCTAAAAAAGCTCCAGCAAAAAAGGTAGCGGCAGCTAAAAAAGTGACTCCTAAAAAGGAAGTCAAGAAAGCTCCGGTTAATAAAAACAGCAAAAAAACACCACCAAAAAAGATGGTAAAGAAAAAAGCTGCACCAAAGACCTATATTGAAGAACAACGTGAGGAAGAAGCTCGTGATGCATTGGCGCAAGAGCTTATCGCAAAAGGTAAGAAACGACGATTCCTGACCTATGCAGAAATCCTAAAGGTCTTTCCTGATATTGAGGAGGATATCATGTTCCTGGACGAGCTGTATGCACGTCTAGCAGATGCTGAGGTTGAAATAGTTGAAGGCGGAACGAGTTCAGGTGGTGGGGGAATGCTTGATATGACTGATGAGGAGCTACTTGAAAAAGACTTCGCAACAAAAAAACAACCAGAAACAAAAGATTCAATTCAAATGTATCTACGAGAAATTGGAAAGTATCCATTGATCAAGGCTGCAGAAGAAGTATCTCTGGCAAAACGTATTGAAGCAGGAGACGATGAGGCAAAGAATTTGCTCGCAAAGGCAAACTTGCGTTTGGTAGTTTCGTTAGCAAAGAAATATGTTGGACGAAGTCCTGACCTTACCCTTCTTGATTTAATTCAAGAAGGGAACATTGGATTGTTCAAGGCAGTAGAGAAATTCGATTGGACGCGTGGCTATAAATTCTCGACCTACGCAACATGGTGGATTCGGCAATCAATCACACGAGCATTGGCTGACCAATCTCGAACGATTCGTATTCCGGTTCATATGGTTGAAACAATTTCAAAATACAAACAAGTATTTAAACGTATGAGTCAAGATATGGGTCGTGAACCAAAGGCAGAAGAAATCGCAAAAGAAATGGATCTTGATGTAGAAAAGATTCACATGATTGGGAAAATCAATCAAACAACAATGTCACTGGAAGAACCAATTGGTTCAGATGGGGAAGAGAAATCAACACGGGGTGAGTTTATTGCGGATGAGTCTATCCCTTCCCCAGATCGTGATTCTTCAAAACAAATTTTGAAAGATCAACTTGAAGAAATTCTAGATGAATTAACTGATAAGGAACGAACTATTATTGAACTTCGTTATGGGTTAGTTGACGGTATTTCTCACACCTTGGAAGAGGTGGGACGTAAGTTTGATGTTACGCGAGAGCGTATTCGTCAAATTGAAGCGAAGGTTCATGAGAAGATTCGAGTGAATGAAAAGATCAAAAAGCTTCAAGATTACTAAAAAATTTAGACCCGAAAGGGTCTTTATTTTTAATAATCCTCAGCTTGACTGCGGATCTCTAGGAATTTCATATAATTCCTCACTTTACCAAAAAAGTTCGAACATCGGCCCAGCTTGCCAGCCCTAAAAATACTTCAGTTTTTCTGCTCACTCTGCTGTAATTGTTGATATGAAATCATCTAAGCACAAGAAGGGGTTTACATTAATTGAATTATTAGTTGTTGTAGCTATTATCGGAATACTTGCATCAATCGTACTTGCGTCACTAAGCGACGCTCGTACACGCGCTCAGGATGCAAAAATTAGAACAACCATGTCTCAAATGAGAACACAGGCAGAAATATTCTATTCTGATAACGGTTCGTATCGAGGTACTGATACGGATGGTTTCAGTGGGAACGCAGAAAATAATTGCCGGGATGCTAATAATAATGCAGGAGGTGTTCTTGGTAGTGAAACAGATGGTTCGATTAGCGCCTTGATGAATAGTGTTATTGATATTTCCCTAGGCACTGCAACGAGAATATACTGTGGAGCATCAGCTGATACAGGTACTGACAGTTGGTTCTTTGCAGCTCCATTGGCAAACCCTGAAACGGGATCTACTGGACTATGTGTTGACCATATGGGGCAGGTAAATGAAACAAATGCTAGCTTTGAGTCTAATAATATATCTACCTTTGGGACAATATCAGCAGGATGGTTGTGTGCTTAGCTCTAAAAATACCCAAAAGGGTATTTTTTTTGGTACAATGTACGCATGAATTACTGGAACGAATTAGGAGAAAAAAGTTGGATTGATTGGATTAAAATCCTTGTGGCTATTGATATTGCGAGCTCTGGGGTTGGTCTTATTCTGGGTCTTGATATGCATGTATTTGGATATCTTTTGCGTATCATTGGCCTTGGTTTTTTAAGCAGCCTTTTCTTTGGGGTTTTGTATATTTTTCTCGCAGTCCTTATTATAAAAAGAGTATTTCCACAAAAACTTGCAGAAGATGAGCATGTTGAGGCTGAACGTATGAATGAAGAAATTATTGATACAACACATGCAGTGAAAAAAGGTGTAAGAAGACTAGTAAAAAAAGCAGCCGAAGTGACTGATAAAATACATGAAAAGCTAGACGGACTTATTGATAAGGGGGAAGAATTTATTGGTAAGAAAAAACAAGAAGCGAAAGATGAAATAAATAAACTCACTAACGAATAGTAGGTTTTTATGTATATAATTTTGAAAAAAATATCTTCTGTTGTAGGATGATGACATCTATGGAATATGTTTTGTATATATTTTTGTTTATAACTTTGTACTTCCAGATCTTCCTATTAGTAAGTTTTTTTGAGAAGAAAGAAGATCATAAACAAGAGTTATCTGAAATTAAATATCTGAGCACCACAATCATTGTGCCGTGCTATAACGAAGACTCAACGGTACAACGTACCGTTGAGTCTTTGCTTTGTTTAAATTACCCAAAGAGTAAATTAACTATTATGATTATTGATGACGGATCAACGGATCAAACATGGGAGGTCATTCAAAAATATAAAGACGATCCACGTATCTCACTACATCAAAAGGAAAATGAAGGATCAAAATTTGCTGCTCTCAACTTTGCATTACATCACGTTACTTCGGAGTTGGTAGGGGTTCTTGATGCTGATTCATGGGTTGATTCTGAGGCGCTTGATAAATACATGAAATTTTTCGCTGATCCTGAGGTTATGGCCACGATTCCGTCTATGGTTATCGGTGACCCTGACTCAATATTACGCCGTGCCCAAAAGGCTGAATATGATCTTGGTCTTTTTGCGCGAAAAAGTTTTGCAAAATTAAACGCTATCTATATTACACCTGGTCCCTTCTCAGTGTTTCGAAAATATGTCTTTGATAGTTTGGGTCCATATCGTGAAGCACATCACACTGAGGATGCTGAGATTGCCTTACGCATGCAAAAAAACGGCTACAAGATCGCTTATAGTGATAAATCAATCGTATATACGGTTGGACCAAAAAAAGTTCGACCGTT
>JBLHWN010000007.1:0-16596 GCA_047629175.1 Minisyncoccia bacterium | reverse complement strand
ATACAATTTTCTGCGGGCATCGAAAAATAATACCCAAAAAAAAAAACACATCATATGATGTGTTTTTTTATTGGGTATTCCCTGAGATCTTTAAATCTTCGACTTGTTCATTTGTTAGTTTCTTAAAGTTTCCTGGGAGCATCTTTGGTGCCTTCAAGTTATGGATTCGAATACGTTGAAGTGAATTCACTGTTAGACTGCATGCATTAGCCATGCGTCTAATCTGGTGCTTTCTTCCTTCTCGGAGTGTAATCCTGAAACTATGCGAATCAACCCGCTTAGCGCGAGCAGGGAGGGTCCAGCCGTCCTCTAGTTTGATACCATTTGCCATTTTTTTCAACATAGACGGTGTTACATTTTCTCGAACTGCTACTAGATATTCTTTTTCAAGAATGTGATCTTTACCTGTTATGGCCTTGGTAATCATTCCATCGTTAGATAGGAGGATGAGACCTTCACTTTCCTTATCAAGTCGCCCGACAGTATTCAGGTTGGCAAATTGCGGAAAGACATCAAAAATAGTTTTATTCCCATCAGTATCTTTTGATGAAATATAACCACGTGGTTTATACACCAAGACCGTCATTTTTTCATCCATTACCATGTGGACTTTTTTTGAGTAGGTTAGTTTATCAATTTCAGGATTAATTTTGTCTCCGGCCTCAGGTTTTTTCCCATTCACGAGAATGTCACCTGACTCCAAGAAACGTTTTGCTTCGCGCCTTGACATGATTCCTTGCTCAGACAAAAATTTTTCTATACGTATGATCATATTATTCTTCGGTAAACATCTTCCAAACCTTACGCTCTCTCATGTACCAGTCACGGATCGTATTAAAGCGATCTGAAGAACGTGCGATTGAAAATGAAGTACCATTAACTCCTTCGGGTAAAACATAAATATATGATGGTGCATATAAGAAGATAGCAGGGTACTCTGACATAATTGCAGTATCAATTTTTTTAAATTCTGGATTTTGAGTATTTCGCAGACTTGAGAGGAGTGTATCGACATGACTGTTCTTGAAAAGACTAATATTTAATCCTGGATCACTGATTTGTGATGAGTGCCAGAAGGCGTACATATCACTTGGCTTCTCAATCTCATATCCAAAAATAATTGATTCGTACTCACGTGGACGTAGAATGTTTTGATTGAAGTTTCCTTGGTCATAACTTCGAATGGTAAGTCGAATTCCAATTTCCGCAAGGTTGCTCCGTATGTGTTCCGCTACAGCTTTCATTTCCTCAAGATTAGGAATAGCTACGCTAAATTCCAAAGCTACTTCTTCGTCTTTTATTATTTTCGTATACCAACCGTCTTCATTTTTAGTCCATTTTTCTGATTCCAGTAATGCTTCAGCTTTTGATGTACTGAACCCAGATTCTTCTGTAGGGAATCCAAAGGCTGAATTAATTGGTGATGCATATCCTGCAAAGATATCTTCGACGAGTGCCTCGGTGTTTGTTCCATAATGAATAGCTTCACGAACTTTCAAGGAAGATAAAAGCGGTTGGCTTTCCTGGTTAAAGAAGAGCGCAAAAACACGTGGTAATGTAGCACTGTGAATTCTAGCAGGATCGTTGATACCTTCTGCTACACTTGGACTCACGCCGTAGGCAGCATCAATAGAATTGTTCTCTAAAGCTTTTACAATTTCATCTTCATTATTAAAGAACTCAAGAATGATCTTCTCTACATATGGTTTCTCAACACTAGATGGTGAAGAACGTAGTGTGTAGTGTGAAGGTACTCCTGTTTCTTTATTTTCAATATCAACCACATGGTAAGCTCCTGAACCAATTGGTTTGGTATTGTAATTACTGAAAATAAATTCTTGAGGATCAATATTATCCCAAATATGTTTTGGTAAAATCCCAAGCTCTAAATTGTAAAGAAAGTCACTAAAAGGCCTGGCCAATTTAAAAGTAACGGTATATTGATTAATTCGTTCTGCTGAGACACCTTGCCATTTTGTAGCAAGAGGACTTTTGATGAGAGAGTCTTGAATTGACTCAATGGTAAAGATGACATCATGTGCAGTGATATTAACGCCGTCTTTAAAATAAAGATCACGCTTCATATTTAATGTGTAGCTCAATCCGTCTGGTGCCGTTTCAATACTATCTGCAAGCAAGTAATGCAACTCTCCTTTACGATCAATTGTGAGGATAGGTGTAAAGACCAGGCGAGTCAGGTCAATATCTGCCTGGGTTTGTGCGAGAACTGGATTAATAAATCGAGGAGCTCCAATGATTCCTTCGTGAATCGTTCCTCCTGAGGCTTTAATTTCTACGAGAAAATTAGTATTGATTTGCCAGAAAACGCCGATAAGGCCAACAAAAAACATAAGAAAAAAAACACGCAACAAGAGAGAAGTGTTTTTAATGTGTTTGGTCATATTGCTTACTTAGTGACGACAACAACAATTGATACAATCGTGAAGAGAACTGCAAGAACTATTGCAGCTTGGAAAAGTGTTTTTTCACTTCCTCTACGCGTATTTTTAACAGTATCAACAGAATCGCTCCCACCAAAGGCTCCACCTAGAGATTCTTCTGATCGTTGCAATAGAATTACAATAATAAGAAGTACTGATAGGATAACTTGTAAAATCGGTAATATAGTAATAAGTGTCATATATAGTGTATGGTAGCAAAAAGCCAATAAAACACAAAATTGACGCGTAGGTATTATGTTTCTTGCTGCGATATCTTTTCTTTGAAGTCCTAGCATTTTTGATATACTAGTTGATATGAATGAACTGAAATACCAGATTACACAAATTATTTTTCTCGTCCTCCTTGGTCTTGGTGGATATTGGGCGCTTACCAGCCTTGATAGTGGGGTCACGTATACGCGTGATCAAATCATTGAAGATCAAATTGCTCAAGTAACTCCTGATGAACAAGTTAACGCAGTTAATAACGAAACAGTACTCATAGTGGAAGATGGAACGGACATAACTCCTGATGAACAGGATCCGATTCCTGCACCGGAACCAGTTTCTAATGATGACCAAGATCTTATTGATGACCTACAGGAACTTATCGATGGGAATGTTACTATGAATAGTGGCGCTAATGGTAGTCGAGTTGGAACCATTCAAAAATTCCTTGGTGTGTACTTCAGTGATGAAACCGTATCAATTGATAATGACTTTGGTCCAACAACGAAAGGTTTAGTAAAAGATTTCCAAACTGCAGAACTAAATGGAGGGGATGGACGTGTAGGGCCTAATACCATGAGGGCAATGGTAGAATTCTTAAGATAAAAAAACCACATTGGTTTTTTATTTTGATTCATTACAATGAGTAATATGAAAGACAAAAAGATTTACGAGAATGTTTCATTCGTAGAAATAAAAAAGGAATTGAATACGGAACTCACTGAAGATCCTATTGATGACATAGATGCCTTTATGATTAGTGCAGAAAAATTTACACCAAATCAATATGATGCAAAAAATAGTGGAAGGCTTTATTCAAGCATTGATCCATATGCGCTGGAAGGTCAAAGATGGGCAACAAATATAAACGCACCAGTAGGAACGATGAGTGGTCATCCTGTTGCCATTGTTGCAGAATACGAAGTCATTGAGTTGTTACGAAAAAAGATAGGCTACAGCCAGGCAGAAGGATTAGGGGTCTCAGGAGGAAGTGCTGGTAATTTTGAGGGAATCAATATTGCGCGCTATATGAAATTTCCTGAAATGAAAAAGCATGGAAATGGCCAACAACAATTACATGTGTATGTTTCTAAGGATGGTCACTATTCAGTTCGCAAGGCTGCACAGTTTTTAGGTATTGGAATAGATAATGTTATTGAAATTGAGACTAATGAAAAAGGTGAAATGCTCTCGTCGAAACTAGAAGAAGCTATTGTAGATTCAGAAAAGAAGAATGCCATACCTCTTGTGATTATTTCAACAGCTGGAACTACCGTAGGTGGATCATTTGATCCAATTCATGAAATTAACAAGATCGCAAAAATATATAATATCTACCACCATGTTGATGCATCATGGGGAGGTGCAGGATTATTTACTGCTGAACCTGGACTTATAGGTATTAATGAAACTGACTCGATAACGTTTGATGCTCACAAAGCTATCGGTGCCGGTGTGACGTCTGCATTTTTCATAACGAAACATGTTGATGTTCTATATTCTGCAAACTCAGTGAGTGCAGATTATATAAAAGCAGAAATCTCTGAATACGTAGGTTATGACACTTTAGACATGAGTCAGCAGTGTGGGCGAAGAGCACATGTTTTTGGTTTTTATTTTCAGGTGCGGGCACTTGGCGCTCAAGGCATCACAAAACGCATTGGTAAGTTTTATGAACAAACAAGGTATATTGCTAAAAATATTCAAGCACACCCAGAGATGACTATGCTTCAAAGTTCATATCTTAATACTTGTTTTCAGGTCACGTCACCATTAACTCATTTTTCTAATAGTCAGTTTACCAATATGGTGCATCAAACTATGGAACGTGAAGCTTTTTATAAGGTGGGGCGGGGGACATGGAAAGGAAAAAGTGTGATCCGGTATGTGACTATAAATCCAAATACGAGCTTGGAAGATATTGATAATTTTATTACATATATGGTATCTCTAAGGGGTCAATTATTAGAAGAGCACGCTTTGCAAGAGTAGGTGCTTTTTTTATTACCAAAGCACAGTTATAATCAATACATGTTTTACATTATCGGTCTGGGTAATCCAGGTGAAAAATATCATACTACGCGACACAATATTGCATGGCTTGTTCTGAATGGGATTTTTTCTGATGGATGGAGCCATCATAAATATATGAATGCAGATATCCGAACAGGCCACATCGGTTTGTTTGTTAAACCTCAAACTTTTATGAATAACTCAGGAGAGGTTATTAGTTTTTTGAAAAAGGAAATAGATTTCAAACCAGAACACGTAGTAGTAATTTATGACGATGTTGACTTAGCTTTTGGAACTATTCGCATCTCTTATGATAGAGGGGACGGAGGTCACAACGGCGTAAAATCAATTGTAGAGCACTTAGGCTCAAAAAAATTCATCCGCATTCGCTTAGGGATTTCTAAGTTGATTGAAGATGGTCGTTTGATTAAACCAAATGTTCTAGGCAATATTCCACCTGATGAACAAAAGAATATTCAAAATGAAATCAGCCCGCAGGTAGAACGTATTCTAAAGAGTCTAGAAACAGATGGCTTAGAGGTAACTATGAATAGATATAACTAAATGAGTAAAAGGGCGACAGGGACTATTATAAATTTATGCAGATTCTTATCTCGTGATTTTTGAGATAAGAATTCTGCGAAAAGAAATAACACTATGTGGAATGAAGAAAATAACCAATTACAAAAAATTTTTAAATTTGATAACTTTGATGAAGCTTGGAAGTTTCTTGAGAAGGTTGCACAACTTTCTAAAGAAATGAACCATCATCCATGGTGGTCAAATGAATATAATAAAGTTGAGATTCGGCTAAGTACTCATGAAGCCGGAAATACAATAACAGACAAAGATCGATTAATGGCAGAGTGTATTGATCAGTGTATATAAAAATACCCAACAGGGTATTTTTATAAACTTCGTTCTCCTTATTTAAATGAAAGAGTAAGTTTTTGGTCTTTTGGCTCAAACGTTGTGATCGTGAAATCATATGATGATCCAAGTCCAAGTTCAATTTTCAAATCTTTTTCAGATTCAAATTCTGAAATATGTACCAAACCAGCAACTCCTTGTTCAATAGATACCAAAGCTCCATGTTTGTTATGCTTAATAACAACTCCATTTACTTTGTCACCAACAGTGTATTTACCGTCGATAGTTGTCCATGGATTAGCCGTAAGTGTTTTAATTGAGAATGAAATCTTTCCGTCTTTAATTTCGATAATCTTTGCTTTCACAACATCACCTACTTTGTAAAGAGTTCGTGGGTTTTCAACGAGTGACCATGCCATTTCTGAAATGTGTACGAGCCCCTCAACCCCAGCTTCTAGTTTTAGGAAGATTCCAAAATCAACGATTCCCGTAACTTCACATTCAAGTACGTCACCAACTGAGTATTTTGATGGAACAGCTTTTTCTCGTGTTCCAGCTTTTTCTCCTTTTTCTGAGAAGATAAGTTTCCCTTCCTTTGGATTAACTGAAAGAACATTAACTGAAAGTTTTTGCCCAATAAGTTTTTTCAATTGAGTGACAATATCTTCTTTGTCACCTGATTCTACTCGTGGGTAGTGATCAGCGTTAAGTTGAGAAGCAGGTAAGAATCCAGAGATTCCATTCCAGTCGAGCATAAGCCCTCCTTTGTTTGCTTCTTTAACAATAATTTCAAGAGTTGTTCCTTCCTTGATTGCTTCTTCAGCTTCTCCCCAGGCAAGTGCTTGTTTAGCTTCTTTCAATGATAATTCAATATACCCAGCATCATTTTCAAGTTCAACAATTTTAGCCTTTATACTGTCACCAGCATTTAACGCACGAATCATGTCACGAGCCGTTAGATATTCTTTCCCGTAAATGATTCCTGTTCCATGAGGATGTAAGTTAACAAAAACTTGCGTCCCTTGGATACTGATAACGTTTCCTTCGATAAGCTCACCTGCTTCTAAAACTGGTGTTTCAGATTCCGCAAGAAGTTTACCTAAAATAGTATTTTCTAATTCCATAATAGTTTGTGTGGCAGTTGTCTGCCAATAAAAATTCCGCTCATAAAAGAGCGGTGTTCCTAAATAGTTGATACGCTCTTTCCTTTATCTGTATCTTGAGTAATGCGAAAGGGAAGGGTTACGTATCAAACCGCTAATAATATTAGGTTAGGTACTATACTACGGATATTTAATAGTTTTGCAATATATGCGTATGGAATTTCCACCTTGGAACTTCCATACAACAATCTATTGGAGCTGAAAATGGGTCCAAACATTCGTTTGAGCACTTATTTTTTGATTTTAAAGGGTCTATATTTGTATGAAGTTACGCTGTGACGATTTTCGCGAAGCAAAAATCGCCACAAAACACTCTATGTGCCTTTTTAAGAGGTTTTTTTATTTGAGCGGAAAAATATATGCTATAATCCTTATATGATAATTACGTATTATGGAAAACAATTTTTCAAGCTCTCTCAAGGAGATACCACGATTGCAATTAACCCACTTTCAAAGGATAACAATCTTACACTGAAGCCAACAAAATTTGGTTCTGAAGTTGCGTTATGCAGTGTACGACATCCAAATTACAATGGTTTTGAAAATACCACTCATTCAGGAAAAGAACCCTTTAAAATTTATGGACCAGGAAGCTACGAAGTTAATGGTAATCTTTTTGTTGGCTTTGGGTCACCATCAAAAATTGATGATGAAGATTTTGTTAACACTATTTACTTCTTCACGCTTGAGGGAATTTCATTTTGTTTCTTAGGAGACCTTGCATCGTCAGATATTGATCAAAAAACGAAAGAATATATTGAAGAAGTTGATGTTGTTTTTGTTCCAATTGGAGGCAGTGGGACACTTAATCCAATTGAAGCTGCAAAGGTAGTGAAGTATTTTTCATCAAAGATAATTATTCCTATGGATTATGGGACTGACCGTGAAGACAATTCACTTGAGACGTTTTTGAAAGAAACTTCAAGCGCTGCAAAACCAGAAGCAAAATATGTTTTCAGTAAAAATGATCTTGAAACATTGACCGGACATGTTGTTGTGCTCGATCAGCAATAAGCCTATGCAAAAGCACTTAGAAAATAAATGAATAAAGGAACGGAGTGACTATTACGCACAAAGAGTATTCATATTTTATAATTGCAAGCTCATTAAAATACTTTAATTTACGCAGATTTTTACTTCATCATATTTGAAGTAAAAATCTTGCGAACATATCACCATGAAAAGACACTTGGAAAAAATAAAAAAAAAGCCGGAATTAGAACGTAAAAAAATCGCACGTAATCTTGCTCTAATTGCGACTGGAATTGTTGTTGTGGTATGGCTTGTCTTATTATCACTGATTTCATCATCAAGAGAATCAGAACCATCACCACTTCAAGGTTCAGCTTTTGAAACATTTAGTGGTCTTATTGATCAAGGTTTAGAAGATTTTGGCGGCATAGAGGAAGGATTTAATGAGCAGGTAGAAATAGAAATGACTGAAAAACAGAATGAAGTAATCAACGAGATAAACGAAGAATAAAATTATGACAGATAAAAACAACAACAACGACAGAATCATACCAATGAACGTGGTCGACGAAATGAAAGAATCATTCATCGCATACGCGATGAGTGTAATTACGTCACGTGCTCTTCCTGATGTACGAGACGGATTGAAACCAGTTCACCGCCGTATTTTGTTTGCTATGAATGATATTGGTTTAACTGCGTCATCACGTTTTAAAAAATCTGCGACTATTGTCGGAGATGTTCTTGGTAAATATCATCCACATGGTGATTCCTCTGTATATGATGCAATGGTTGGAATGTCACAGGACTTTTCTTACCGGTATCCACTGGTATGGGGTCAGGGTAACTTTGGTTCAATCGATGGTGATTCTGCAGCTGCGTATCGTTACACGGAAGCTAAGATGGAAAAGATCTCAGGAGAATTGCTTCGAGATATTGAAAAAGACACCGTAAAATTCACACCAAACTACGATGATACAAAACTAGAACCAACAGTTCTTCCAACAGCGGTTCCAACACTGTTATTAAATGGTGGACTTGGTATTGCTGTAGGAATGGCAACAAATATTCCTCCTCATAACTTAAGGGAAGTAATTGATGCCACAACAGCATTAATTGATGAACCGACAACGACACTTGGTGATTTATTGAAACATGTTAAAGGTCCGGATTTCCCGCTTGGAGGAGTTGCTTATAACACCACTGACATTAAAGCAGCCTACGCAACAGGGCGAGGAAAGGTTGTAACCCGAGGAGAAGCAGAAATAGTTGAAACCGATAAAGGGGGTCACCAAATTATTATTACGTCAATTCCGTTCCGCGTTAATAAAACAAATCTTATTGTAAAAATTGCCGATCTCGTTCGTGATAAAAAAATTAAAGGAATCAAGGCCCTACGTGATGAGTCAACAAAGGATATTCGTATTGCCATTGATTTAAAATCATCGGCACAACCACGTCGTGTTTTAAATTTCATTTACAAACATACTCAATTGCAGGAAAATTTTAACTACAACATGGTTTGTTTGGTTGATGGTGTTCCTCAAACACTTGGGCTAAAAGAAATTCTTGAATATTTTATTGCTCACCGACAGGAAGTAGTGCGAAGACGAACCGAGTTTGATCTTCGTAAGGCTGAAGCTAGAGCTCATATTCTTGAAGGGTTGAACAAGGCACTTGATCATATTGATGAAGTTATTGCGTTAATCAAGAAGTCAAAAGACGGAGCAGAAGCTCGGACCAATTTGATGAAGAAATTCACGTTCACTGAAATTCAAGCCAATGCAATTCTTGAAATGAAATTGCAAAAACTTGCCGGTCTTGAACGAAAGAAAATTGAAGACGAGTTAACTGAAATCATGAAATACATTAAAGATCTTATGACTCTTTTGAAGAGTAAGGCAAAAATGCTTGCTGTGATCAAAGAAGAACTTCTAGAAATTAAGGATAAATATGGTGATGACCGCCGGACACGCATTATGAAGGATGGCGTTGACGCTATTAAAGATGAAGATCTCATTCCAGAAAAGGAATTCGCTATGGTATACACAGAGAATGGCTATATCAAACGAACTGATCCAGAAGAATATAAATCTCAAAAACGTGGAGGAGTTGGAGTTGTTGACCTTAGTACAAAGGATGAAGACATCGTAACTCATTTCCTTATTGGGAATTCACACAGTGACGTACTATTCTTCTCTGATACGGGGAAAGTGTATCAAACAAAAATGTATGACCTTCCAGAAGGACGGCGCTCAACGAAAGGTAAATCTATCAAGAACTTCTTACCTCTGACAGGAGATGAAAAGATTACTTCAATTCTAACGGTTCCAAAAGGGAAAGAGCTTAATGATATTACGTTATTCTTTACCACTAATAAGGGGGTCGTTAAGCGTGTGAAAGCAGATTCATTCAAAAGCGTGCGAGCAAACGGATTGATCGCTATCAATTTGAAAGATAACGATCAACTATTGTCAGTACGATTCGTCGCAGAAGAAGATCAGGTGATGATTGTAACTGAAGCTGGGCAATCAATCCGATTTACCGTTGCTGATATTAGAACAATGGGGCGAACAGCTGGAGGGGTAAAAGGAATTACCTTGAAAGGGGATGATTCTGTTGTTGGAACAGGTGTTGTTCGGGCAGATCAAGAAGATCTCGAGTTGTTAGTACTAACTGAAAATGGTTACGGTAAAAAAACAAAACTTAGTGAATACAAAGTCCAAGGAAGAGGTGGGTCTGGGATTAAAACCCTGAACGTAACTGATAAGACAGGAAAAATTATTGGTTCAAAGGTCGTTAATGAAGAAGTCGAAATTATGGCAATGTCGCAAAAATCTCAAGTTATTCGAACAACGGTTGATTCAGTTTCAACATTGGGACGAGCAACACAGGGGGTACGCGTGATGAAGTTGCGAGCCGGAGATTCAGTAGCATCATTTACCTTGATTTAAAAATACGAGAAATCGTGTTTTTTTTGTAGGTTTTCTATGTAAGAATTTTGCAAAAAGTTTGAGGATAATTTATTGCGAACTGCCGTTTAAAAAACGCAGTACATGTAGCACATGCATGAGTATTTTTTAACAAGGTCTAGCATAGATTATTCCAAGATATGAAGCACCATTCTTGCATAGGAAGCCCATATATTTTTTGGTATACTTTATATATATGAATACTTTTTCAGATCCAAAAAAAATTATTGATCAATGTACTATTAATGCTGGACAGCATATTGCTGATTTCGGTGCAGGAACAGGTGCCTACACCTTAGCTATTGCCGAAAAAATACAAGGAGACATCGAAAGCAGTATTTTCGCTGTTGATGTACAAAAAGACTTGTTATCACGACTTGATACAGAAGCAAGAGAAAGACATCTTTCTGGTGTTCGTGTTATCTGGGGAGATATAGAAAACCCCTCAGGAAGTCGCCTTAAGACTGGCTCAATAGATACTGTGTTGATTGCAAATACCTTATTCCAAGTTGAAGATGCGCAGCAAGTATTAACAGAAGCACAAAGAGTATTAAGACCAAAAGGGCAAATGTTGGTTGTTGATTGGTCAGAATCTTTTGGAAATATAGGTCCAGCAACTGAAGACATTATTACTGAATCTGTGGTACGTTCACGTTGCGAGGATTTAGGATTTACGTTTGAAAAAAACATCGATGCGGGAGAACATCATTACGGATTAATTATGCGTAACCAATAAATATTATGAAAGAAATAGGAATTAAAAATATTATTACAGCAGTTTTCGTTGTATCAGCTGTTCTTGCACTCTTGATCTTTTCAGGAGTTGTAAAACTAGGTGAAGACCCACAAGCAGTAGCTGGAAATGTACTTATTTGGGGTGATATATCTTCTGAAATTATGGAACCACTGGTTGATAACCTCAGAGGCGAGAATCTTGAGGTGAGTTACGTACAAAAAAGAACACCAACCTACGAAGATGATTTGATTAATGCATTTGCTTCAGGATCTGGGCCAGATTTATTTATCATGCCTCACGAACAACTACTGCGTCACAGTGATAAGGTTTTTGAAATACCGTATGCAAGCTTTCCTCGAGAAACTTTCGAATCATTGTATATCGACGAAGCTCGGCTATTCTTGACAGATACAGGAATTATTGGTCTGCCTATTACGGTTGATCCGTTGATTATGTACTACAATAAGTCATTAATTTCTTCGGCTTTTATTCTTGATATTCCGGAATACTGGGATGAGTTCACTGAGTTTTCACCTAAAATCACAGACTATACCGGATCCGGTGAGATACTTGTTAGTGCCACCGCTATGGGGTCATATGATAATATCTCAAACGCCAAAGCAATTATCAGTGCGCTATTGTTACAAAACGGCAATGCTCTTGTTGGAGTTGATGAATTTTCAGGAGAACGATTTGGAACACTGTCATCAGAAGAGGGGATTGATCAATCTATCCAAGTCATTGATTTCTATACATCATTTGCTCGATTTGGATCAAATACCTATTCATGGAACGAAGCCTTGATTGATTCACAAAATAAGTTTATAGCAGGGGAGGTAGCAACATACTTTGGACGAGCGAGCGAAGTAGAAGACATCAGTCGTAAAAATCCAAATCTAGATTTCGGCGTCAGCCTCTTGCCTCAATTACGCTCAACAAATAATCGAATTACGCAGGGGTCTATGCTCGGAGTTGGTATTAGTAAGCAAACAAAAAATGTTACAGGATCTTTCTCAACAGCCTCAAATATAACTGCTGAAGGGTTCAGTGGAGGTCTCGCTGCAGGCCTACTTGTTGCTCCTGCCAATAAGGCACTCCTTGGGAATACTCCAGATGACGCCTTTCTAACATTGGTATATAACTCTGCAATTATTTCAGCTGGTTGGGTAGATCCAGAACCATCTCGAACGTCAGATCTTTTTAGAAATATTATTCGAAATGTTAATAGTGGTGCATTATCGACAGAAGAGGCACTTCAACGTGCGAACCGTGATCTAGATACTATTTTAGATCAAACTATTAATAAGTTTAGTTCTACTAACTAATACTATTATGAATCGATTTTTTAAAAAAACGTATCTTATTGCTCTGCTGATACTAGCCGCATTTGCTGGGTCTAGTGCACTGGCTCAGTTTGAGATTGATGGCGAAATCGTTATCCTCGGAGAAACTATTACGATTAGTTACCTTGATCCAGCGAGCAGTGTTTTTCTTTCAGGAGATATTGAGATAACCTATGATGGATTTGACGTTCAGTTTTGTTTAGTTGCAGATGGTCAAACTGAGAACGGAGATTGTTTTGCTGAGATTCCATGGACAGCTAGTCCATCCTATATTGTTAACTTTCCAGTTGGCACGATAGTTTCACCACCAGTAATTAGCGACGGAACATTTAATTACCATACCTTAAACGTAAGGCGGCTAGAACTAGCGACAGGCAATAGTGAATTAGTGGATTCGTTTCCTTTAGCTGGAATATTTGAAACAGAGAATAGTGGCGACACAGGTGGTAATACAGGAGGTGATCTGCCGACGTCAGCACCACTGACAAGTGTAGAATTGAGTTATACCGCAGATGGCTTAGATCCAACGCTCACAGCTCTTGTCCAGGGTGATGAGGACTACTATGTGAATTTATACCTCCATCGAAATGATGGAGGAACATTGTCAAATGCAACAGTTGCAGGATCTATCCTGTGGAATAATAACAACAGTTTGAGTGTTACTTTTGAAGGTTTAGGAGTGTTAGAGTCTTCAGAGGTGTTGTTTCAACTGCTTGATCCTGGTACAAAATATGATTCAATTCACGTAACAGCGACACATGAATCAAATGGAGAAGAAACCGAAGTGCTGCAAGTCCTTCCATTATCTATTTTGATTGGGGGTGGAACTATCGACAACGATGATAATAACGCAGGAGGTGGCAATGGTGGTGGACAAACATCAGGATTCCTTATTGATTTTCCAGGTTGGGAGCTAGCGGATTTTGCACCTATTAATGAAAATGGCTTAGGTGGATTTTATCCAATATTAAAATCAAAAGGTAGATTGACTCGGACAGAACCTGAAGCTTTGTATTTAATTTTACAAAACCTCAGCACCCTTGAGCGAACGCTCCTTAATACCTATGCATCAGGTCCTGATAATAGTTTTCTTATTACCTGGCCAGATTCTTGTGACAGCAATTTACGTCCACACTGTGGCATTCCAACGGAATCAAATCTTTCACCTGGGCTGACATATGCAGTCTATTTGTCTGACAATCCAGAGGGGATTAATGCTATTGCAACGGGTAGTTCAAAGTCAACCTATAAAGTGCTTGACCCTGTTCCTGATATTGAAACTGATCTTGTAGAAATGCTTCAGGTTGAGAATGTTGATAACAAGTATTTCAGTATTAATGGAATTTTTAGTGGTTTAGCTACTACGGATGTGGTTTTCAGAGCAGTACAAAATAATAGACCAGGAGAAGAATTATTCCTTGGAGTTGCATCTCTCGAGCCAGGAGCATTTGTTTTCCCGGCCGAGGATGACGACCCGACACCTCAACCTATTGAAGGATCAGAAGTGTATACAATTAGCATATATTACGATGGTGATATTGTAGATCAGTATATTTTGAATGGTGACGGTACAGGTACCAACATTGAAATTAATCCCGGAGGAGGATCAGGTGGTGTGAACATTAATACCTCTGTAGATGATGTTATTGAAAATGGTATTGCTGTGACAGATTGTGGTTACGATATTGGAAAAAATGGAAATGGAAGAATGTGTGGGTTTAGTGATGTAATTCTCTTAATTGCGAGAGTTATAGAATATATTTTCGTCCTTATTATTCCTATTGCTGCTATTGTTTTCGCATATGCAGGATTCCTATATCTAACCAGCGGGGGAGATCCAGGCAAGAAAACTGCTGCAAAAAAAGCCATGACGAATGTTATTATTGGAATTGTTATTGTTATGTCTGCATGGTTAGTAGTGCGAACTATTGTTGTCTCTCTAGGTGTTGACCCAAATTCAACATGGTTCTTGCTAGGATAAATATTGTCTTGAATATTAGCTTTATGGTATAATACATTTAACTTCTTTGCAGAGTATGTCTCGAAGAGAAGATAATAATCGATTATTACTCACTTAAATTTATTTTTGTTTATATATGAAACACATTATTAAAACTTTGGCTCTTGCTGTTGTAATGTCACCAGCATTTGCTTTGGCACAAGGAACAGGATCAGGTGCTGATTTCGGTACTATCCTAACTCGATTTGGAGGACTCTTGAACCAAATTATTCCAATCATTATTTTGGCTGGGCTTGCATACTTCATTTTTGGAGTTGTACGATTCGTTATTGCTGGAGATGCTGATAAAAAATCAGAAGCTCGAACAATTGTTATTCAAGGAATCATTGGACTCTTTGTGATTACCTCAGTTTGGGGACTGGTATTCCTTTTCAACCGAACCTTTGGAGTTCGAAGTGGGGGAACTATTACTTCAGGAACACCTTCAATTTGTATTCCTGGAACTGGAGATTCCCGTTGTTAAGACCAGATCTCCTCAAAAAAACAGAAGCACCGCTTCTGTTTTTTTATATGGCCATGTGATATTATACCTGTATATGGAAACGATCTCACAGTTTATTACTGAATATATTTTAATCCCGCATGCTCATGCTGCTGCCTCACAAGAGTTCTTAGCGCTTATGGGTCGTATTAACGATAATGTTATTAACCCTATTATTATCATATTATTTACCGCAGCATTCGCGCTCTTTACAATTGGTTTGTATAATTTATTTGGCAGTAATGACAATACCGAAGGTTTAGAAAAAGGAAAACGACACCTGGTTTGGGGAATTGTCGGAATGGCAATTATGGTTTCAGTATTTGGGATTATGAAATTTGTTACCGGATCTCTAGGTATTACGAATGTAGACCCGTCGAATCAAATTGATGCTTCGGTATTAGTAAAGCCAAGTCGTTAGGGAATAGTAAAAAGCCGAACAAATGTTCGGCTTTTTGTCTGCAAGTCTAATGAACAATTCATTATCTTGTTAGATCTATTTACTTGTTTCCACCAGTTACTTTTGCAAGAAAAGGTGCAACTACGGCAGCAAATTTTGCCATATCCCCGTCAATACCGGAAAAATCTAATAACTGTTCATTTTCATATTCATCAGTAATCAATAATCCAACTCTCAAAATCATTTGATCAGTTATATCAGTATTTTCCTTTGGATAAATCTTCCTAAGCATGTCTCTGATGTCACCTTGAATATCTACCTTCTTCTCAGCCTCGATTCGATTCGCCTCCATCTCAGCAGTTCTTCTTATGGGTTGAGCACGTGCTTCTAATGTAGCAGTATCAGTAGAGATAGACTTTTGAATAGTGATACTTATGTTCGAACCCATATTTGGGTAATAGAAAATAAGATTATTATCAATGTCACCATGCTTAGGAAGATTAACCGGGTTTTTTTTTAATTTACCTTTTAATTTACTAGCTTTCTTTTTGTGAAGCTCCCCGTGCTCACTAGCATCGGTAGGGAAATGTACTTCCTTAAATAGTGTTTGAGGTAAATAAAATAATTCATTCCTTAACATAAGGATGTCTAAACGATATTTTAAAGCATCCAAATCTTTAGTCATATCAATTTCATTGATACCTAAGCTGTTAACAGCGTCACGAAACATGCCACTCATTTTTTCTTGAAAGAATGCATAAGTACCACCTCTCGCTCCATAATTAATGGAGTGGTTAGTATACACATCAACAACATCTTCTTGAACTGCAAATTCTATCTTCATAGGTAGACCGTCATAAGTTGTAATGTCTTCAATTACATATATTCTTGGCGAAACAGTTAGTTGCACAGGGTCAATATCAACAATCTTTGGCATTTCCTTGAAATTGCCATGAT
>JBLHWN010000006.1:0-16858 GCA_047629175.1 Minisyncoccia bacterium | reverse complement strand
TACGCAAAAACAAAATTCCATTTTTCGGAATTTGCCTGGGTATGCAAATGGCATCAGTTGAATTTGCACGTAATGTCCTTGGTCTAAAAGATGCACATAGTACTGAAACAAACACTAAAACACCTTTTCCAATTGTAGATATTCTACCGCTTCAAAAGGAAAAACTAAAAAAAGGAGACTATGGTGGTTCAATGCGCCTTGGTGTTTACGACGCCCACCTTGCTAAAGGGAGCTTAGCTAGGAGGATTTATAAATCTGATGTTATTACTGAACGCCACCGTCATCGTTATGAATTGAGTATCGATGATTATAAAGAAGAGTTTAAAAAGAAAGGTTTCATTATTTCTGGAACATCACTTGACGGGAAACTGCCTGAAATTATTGAGCTAGATCAGAAAAAACATCCATTTTTCATTGCGGTTCAGTTCCATCCAGAACTACAGGCACGTCCATTGGATCCGCACCCTTTGTTCACCGCTTTCGTTAATGCATCACTAAGAAAAAAATAATTATGGACTATAGAAATGAAACATTTGATATTGTTAATGAAAACGATGAAATTATCCGGGAGTCAATTCTTAAAGGAGAATTGCATACTAATAATGACATTACACGAATTGTAACAATCTATGTTCTCACTAAAGACAACAAAGTGGTTATCGCACAACGTGTTGCAAGTAAGGAGGTAGATCCATTAAAATTTGAAGGTCCTGCCCATGGTCGCGTTAATTCTGGTGAGGATTATGATACTGCTGCTCATCGTGAGGTACTAGAAGAACTGGGAGTTAAATTGAAGGAACTTATCCCTATCGAGAAATACTACACATCTTTTAATAGTAATGTTGGTATTCGTCAACACTTTAAAAAATTATATATAGCAAAAACTACAGAAGAAATAAATTATGAAAAAAGGGAAATTGAGACACTTAAGTATTTTGACTCATTTGATCACTTATTTAATTTTTTTGATGAAAACAGTGCACTTTTTTCAGAAGCTATTGCGCTTGATATGGAAAAGCTTAAAAGATATCAAACTAAAAACGCCTAGATTAGGCGTTTTTTCTTTTTAATAAAATTACATGTTCTACATGCGGTGTCTTAGGAAAAAGATTATACGCACGCGACCATTCGATATTGTAATTATTTTTTAGTTCATAGAAATCCTGTGCTTGAGTTTCTGGATTACATGAAATATAGATAATGTATTCCGGTTTGATTTCATTTATTTTCTCTAAAGATTTTTTAGTTACACCACTACGTGCTGGATCGACGACAAGGATTTGCTCAGATTTGATATGTGCTAGTGCTTCGTCGACATTCGCTTCAGTGAAGGTAAAGTTTTCAACGTTACTCAAAACTACATTTTTATTTGCATAAATTTTTGCCATAGGGCTTTGTTCTACACCATGAACATTTTTTACCAATCCAGATACATGTAACCCAATGATTCCAATGCCAGCAAAGAAATCTAAGAGTTCATAATTTTTATGATTAGGTATATTTTTAATGATCTCCTCGCAATCGCTAAGGATTTGAGCAAACGCATCCGGATAAATCTGAAAAAACTGTGAAGGATGATATTTGTATTCTTTACCTAAAATTTTTTCAATAATAACCACGTCTCCAGTAACATAAAAGTCCTTGTTAGTAGCTGCGCTCCGCGTTCCAAAATCTGAATGCGAAACGATAATTCCTTGTAGTTTTGGGTGTTGATTCTGAAATGTTTCCAATTCAGATTTTTTCCAGGGTAATTTTTTACGATTAGTTTCTGGTACAAGGATTTGAGCCACAACCGTATCTGTGTGGTATGAATACCGTAGTGTTAGATACTTCAACTCGCGTACTGGGATATTACGTTGATTGAAAAAATGAAGAAATTGTTTCCCGATTTTATTGATCATTGGGTGTACAAGAATATTTTCTTCTTGAGAGACTTTCCCTGATTTTGATACTCCGCGAGTAAAAAGAGCAAATGATAATTTGTTCTTTTTATCTTCCGTAAATGCATACGCTGCTTTGTTACGGTAGTGATCAGATAGTTCACCAGGTTTTAAAATATCTGACTCAATTTCAGTGAATGCGTACTCATTGAACGTTTCCTGCACGATATTTAATTTCTCGGTATTTTCTTGCGCTATGTCTAAATGTTGCCAAGGTGCGTTCGGGTCAAAATAGGGTGAGGTGGCTGGTGTATGTGTTCTGTGTTCCGAAGGTTCAAGTATCTCAACTATTTCCGCATAGGTAATTCCATCTGCGTACTTATATTGTTGAACCTTAACGACGTCGCCAGGAAATACCCCTAGGACGTGCCATCCGTTTTGTGCGATTCCATGACCGCTAGCAGCAAGAGATTGTATAGTGAGTGTTTTCATGTTCCTTAGTATAGGTATTTTTTTGAAAAATAAAACCAATCAGGTACTATAGAGATTATGAATCAGAACGAATACAATCCAGCAGATATCGAAAAAAAGTGGCAAGATCACTGGCAGAAAAATAATACCTATAAGGTTGAAAATAACGTAGAAGGAAAAGAGAACTTTTACGCTCTTTCAGAGTTTGCCTACCCATCAGGGAATCTGCATGTTGGGCACTGGTATGCTTTTGCTTTGCCAGATATCTATGCTCGATACAAACGAATGAGTGGGTATAACGTTCTGTATCCAATGGGGTTTGATGCCTTTGGTCTGCCTGCTGAAAACGCAGCTATTAAACGGAATCTCGATCCGCACAAATGGACGCACCAGAATATGGATTACATGAAAAAACAGCTCCAAGGTATGGGTGCGAGTTTTGATTGGGATCGCACGCTAGCTACGTGTGATTCAGATTATTATCGTTGGACACAATGGATGTTTAATAAATTCTATGCGCATGATCTCATTAAACGATCTCTTACAAAAACAAATTGGTGTGAATCATGTAAAACGGTTCTTGCAAATGAACAAGTCGTGGCAGGTGTTTGTGAACGTTGCGGGAGTGAGGTTATCCAAAAAGACATGGCGCAGTGGATGTTAAAGATTACTGAATTCGCTGATGAATTACATGACGACCTGGAAGACCTTGATTGGGATCATTCAATCAAGGCAGCACAACGTGAATGGATCGGACGAAAAGAGGGAAGCTTAATCCCTTTCCAGATAAATGAATCTGAAATGTATGACGTAAATACGGGACCTGGTGATGATGCATTCCGCGAGGGTGAATCAGTTGTCGACCGTAATAATGTTGTAGTGATTATTGAACATCCCGAAAATGATGAATTTCTATGCGCTCAATGGAAACAGGTAGACTGGCAAGGATTTGTAACCGGTGGCATTGAAGACGGAGACTCAATGGAAGAAACCGTACTTGCAGAAGTCACAGAGGAAACCGGTTATCAAAATCCAGAAATTATAAAAATCTATGATGAATCATCACATGGATTATTTTGGCATGTCGTAAAGAAACAAAACCGACGTGCAAACTATCGAATTGTGCATGTAAAACTCAAAAACCTTGAGCGTATTGAACCTTCAGCAGAGGAGCAAGCAATTGCCGATTTCATTTGGGTTCCGAAAAACGAAGTAAATGATTTCTTAAAACGTGAAGACATGAAATATCCATGGAGGGTTATTACTGATGAAAATAGTACTAGTTTAAAGGTATTCACCACCCGCGCAGATACTTTATTTGGTGCAACGTACGTTGTTCTTGCACCAGAACATCAGATGGTTCAAAATCTACAATCTCAAATTACGAATTGGGATGAAGTTGAAGCATATCTAAAAGAAGTAGAGAAAAAATCAGATCTCGACCGACAACAGTCTAAAGAAAAGACAGGCGTCCAGCTTCAAGGAGTAAAGGCTACAAATCCGGCCACAGGAGAATCAGTTCCTGTCTGGATTGCTGATTATGTATTAGCTCATTTCGGAACCGGTGCGGTGATGGCCGTTCCTGCACACGATGAGCGTGATGCAGAATTTGCCATTAAATATAACCTACCATTCAAATTTGTAGTTCTGCCGTCTGCTGGCGACATTGGAAACTCACAACAACTCACAACAACAGGTGAGAATGCTTTTATTATTTCTGCTGGAGCAGTAGAGGAAAAAGGACAAATTCAAATTAATGCAGAGTGGAATGCGATGTATGACCTACTAGGGACTATTGGTGACGGTGTTCTTCCAGAAGGAAAACGTTTTTCTTGCGCTCAAGAAGGAAAACTTATTAATTCTGGAGCACAGGTAAATGGAAAAACTTCAGAAGAAGCAAAATCAATCATCACTGAGATGGTTGGGGGTGAAATTACCAAAACCTATCGATTACGTGACTGGGGGATTTCACGTCAACGATACTGGGGAACACCAATTCCAATCGTGTATGACCCCGAAGGGAATGCTCATGCAGTTCCAGACGAACACTTACCATGGATGTTGCCTACAGACGTAGATTTCACCCCTGATGGAACATCGCCACTCGCAAGATCAGAAGAGCTGAAAAAACGAACTGTAGAAATATTCGGAGAAGGTTGGGTCCCAGAGGTCGACACTATGGATACCTTTGTTGATTCATCATGGTATTTCTATCGATATTTAGATAACAAAAATGAAACAGCATTCGCGTCACCAGAGTCATTGAAGTCTTGGATGCCAGTAGATATGTATTTCGGAGGAGCAGAACATACAACTATGCACCTTCTCTATAGCCGATTTTGGGTAAAAGCACTTCATAAGCTTGGACTTGTCCCGGCAAACGAACCCTATAAGGCACGATTAAACCGAGGTCTTATCCTGGGACCAGACGGAGCAAAAATGTCTAAATCAAAAGGTAACGTTATTGATCCAGATGAAGTCGTTTCTCACGTAGGTGCTGACACCGTTCGTATGTACCTAGCATTCATTGGTCCATTTAACGAACCTGGAAATTATCCATGGGATCCGAATGGAGTAGTCGGAATTAAGCGTTTCCTGGAGCGCGTTTGGCGACTGCAAGGGAAAATTTCTGGTACTACTGACAATGAACTTGTTTCTGAAGTACACGCCACTATTAAAAAAGTTGGAGAAGACATTGAACGCTTGAAATTAAATACAGCCATCTCAGCAATGATGACTTTTGTTAATAAGGCAGAAAAAGCAGAAGGAATTTCTCAGGATGATTACGATATTTTACTACAATTACTGGCTTCGTTCGCGCCGCACATGTCAGAAGAACTATGGATGAAAAACCATGACAGTTCAATTCATATATCTGATTTCCCTGTGTCCGACGAGTCTAAAATTTTGACCGGACTGAAGGCCCTTCCAATTCAAATTAACGGAAAGGTACGAGCACAAATTGTCGTTGAAGAAGGTGAAAGCAAGGACGATTTACAATCTAGAGTTCTTGGCATGGAGGATGTTAAAAAATGGACAGACGGTAATGAAGTAACTAAATTTATCCATGTTCCAGGAAAAATAATTAACCTTGTTGTCTAGATTTGACCTGTATTAAAACACCTTGCTTAAAGTGTTTGTAACTTGTTTTTATTTACATATGTTGTACATTAAAAACATATGAAGAAAAGAGACACCCTTATTACAATTTCCGCAGTCGTAGTTCTTGGGCTTGTTGGTTTCCATGCATGGCAGAAGAATCAAAGCCCAGAAGACCAAATATTCGTTGAAGTTATTGACGGAGAAGAAATAGCTCTTGGGTACCCGCTTGTTGAATCATTTTCAAACCCCGAATCAAATAGAGAATCTAATAAACAAATTGCTGGTGCATCTACAGGCTCATCAATTGTAACGAAGACTATTACTAAAGTCGTAGAGACGATTAAGCAACCATTCGTACTTGGGTTCTATTACGCTGATAACTTTAAAGACCTTGATCTTGAAACATGTCAGTCATTAAATGACGAGCAAGTGAGAGAAGTTGATTTCCCAGAATACGATGAAAATAATTTCAAAATAACGGATGTATCTTTTGCACATAATAGCGCATATCTCTACGTAGAAGCGGATGAAATTCCAAAGAAAATTTGTGCTCAGATTGTTCAGTTTAATAAACTAACCGATACCTTATTTGATGCAATTCACGTTATTGTAAACGAAGCCTAAACTACCATTTCTATGGTGGTTTTTGATTTTCTAAACTTCTCGTGTAAACTATAGACAGTATATGGAACGTATTATGAAACTTTTCAATCGTGAGTATTCTCAAATTGCCGAAGCGGCCCTGGTGCTCGGTTTTTTTACCTTTATTTCACAGATTTTGGCTATTTTTCGTGATAGATTCCTTGCTGGAAATATTGGAGCAGGAAGCACCTTAGATATCTATTATGCAGCCTTTCGTATTCCAGATCTTATTTTTACTTTTGGAGCTGCACTGGTCTCTGTTTCTATCCTCATGCCATTTTTGAAGTCACAACTCGAGAAGTCAAGAATGCAGGGAAAAGAATTCATTCGTGATATTTTTACCGTATTTTTCGCGGGTATTTTTATTATCGCATTGGTATGTTGGTTCCTGATGCCGATTTTGGCAGAATATCTTTTTCCAGGATTTAATGGAGAGGAGCTAAGTTCGACGATCATGTTGTCGCGGATTATGCTGTTGTCACCAATTCTGTTGGGGATTTCAAACCTCTTTACAACCATCACTCAGGCGTTTAAACAATTTTTTGTATACGCAATTGCCCCTGTGTTTTATAACCTTGGAATTATAGTAGGAATTGTTTGGTTGTACCCTGTTTTCGGGTTAGCAGGTCTAGGTTACGGAGTTATTTTAGGTGCTGCCTTACATATGTTGATACAATTACCGGTTGTTGTCCGTCATGGATTGATGCCTTCATTTTCTCGATCAATTGATTGGGCAAATATTAAAACGGTTATTGGGCATTCATTACCGCGAACTATTACCTTATCAATGACTAAAATTGTTTTTCTTATTTTTGTTTCTATGGCTTCAACGCTTGTTGCTGGGACTATCTCTGTTTTCAATTTGTCATATAACCTTCAGTCAGTTCCTTTGGCTATTATTGGTGTTTCATATTCTGTAGCAGCCTTCCCAACATTGGTAGACTATTACAATAAACAGAATTTTGCAGAATTTGTTGCCCATGTTATGGGTCCAATTAGACAAATTATTTTTTGGTCATTACCGGTTATCTCACTCTTTATCATTTTACGAGCCCAAATTGTTCGAGTGATTCTAGGGACAGGGAACTTTGATTGGTCAGATACCCGTCTAACCGCAGCATCGCTGGCTCTGTTTATTGTTTCCGTGGTAGCACAAAGTATTGTATTACTTCTTATCAGAGCCTATTATGCTTCTGGCCGCACCTGGAAGCCTCTTTGGATTACTCTTGTATCCTCTGCGTCAACTATTGTCTTTGCGTATATATTTGTAAGTGTTTACAATAGCAACCCAGGTATTCGTGATTTCTTTGAGGGATTACTGCGTATCCAAGGCGTTGAAGGTTCAAGTGTTGTTATGCTTTCCTTGGCATATTCAGTTGGAGTATTCTTAAACCTTATTATTCTCTTGAGATATTTTAAGAAGGATTTTAGTTACAAGGGAGGTTTCGGTATTAGGAAAACATTTATGCATTCTTTCACTGCATCAATCATCATGGGTATTGTCGCATATACGATGTTACAAATTATTGAGCCATACATTGATCAAACATCTACCGTTGCAATCTTGGTACATGGATTCTCAAGTGGGCTTATAGCTATTATTTTTGGTGGCCTATTCTTGTGGGTTATCAAAAATGAAGAAATTAGAATCTTTGCACGAACAATCAAAAAGAAACTTTGGAAAACATTGGTTATTAATCAGGAACGAATCTAGGCGTAATAGATTCGTATTTAGTACGTCATATACAGTATGGATAAATTTAAACGCGTAGTTTGGTATTTCTTACCATTCTTAACAAAATATAAATATTCGGTAACAATAACATTCGTCTCTTATGGGTTAGCGATTGTTTTAAGCAATGTCTTTACCCCAGTAATTTATAAAAATATCATCGATGCATTGACTTCAGGGGCTTCGGAAAATTACCTGTATGGTCTATTTTGGACCTTGGTAATTTTAATCCTAGGACGTTTTTTATTGTTTAGGGTTGGAGAATATTTTATTGTAGAATTTCAATCGAAAGGAATGAAAGATGTTTACGACTACTCTTTGGAAAAAATATGTAGACACTCTCATAGATTTTTTACTGATAATTTCGTAGGGAGCTTGGTTACCAAGACGAAGAGATTTGTATCTTCATATGAGCAGATCTTTGATACTGTTCTCTTTTCATTTTACTTCACCACTATCTATCTAGTAGGTATGTTTGTTGTGCTGACGAAGGAAAGTCCTGTTTTAGGTTTAATTTTCTTTATTTGGACAATCATCTATTTATCTGTTATTTTGTACATTAATAAAAAGAAAATACCATTAAATCTAAAAAGTGCTGCACAAGATTCACGGGTTTCTGGAACACTGTCAGATGTTATTACAAACATATTTAATGTTAAGATTTTTTCTGCGCGCCGAGCAGAACTTGAAAACTTTGGCGAGGTAACGAGTGGTGATTATGAAGCTCGTTATAAAAAGTGGAAGTATGATAACGCTGTATGGGCAATACAGGGTGGTCTGTTGGTTACTTTTGAAATAGTCGCGATGGGTACAGCCCTCTATTTGTGGAACCAAGATTTGTTGACCACAGGAACCGTTGTATTAGTTCAAATCTATATAGGATCATTATTCGCCTTCCTTTGGAATCTAGGGAAAAGCCTTATTCGATTTGTTACTGCTGTATCAGACTCTGTAGAATTCGTTGATATTATTGATCAGCCGATTAGTGTTACAGATATAAGTAATCCGCTTGCGTCGGATATGAATAAGGGATCACTTGAATTCAAGGCCGTCTCATTTACCTATCCAGAAGGAGACCACGTATTTGAGAACTTTAATCTGATTATTGAAAAAGGTCAGTCAGTTGGCGTCGTTGGAAAATCAGGGTCTGGTAAAACCACCCTCACAAAAATACTTCTCCGGTTTTATGATGTTGATGCCGGGGAAATTACTATTGACGGTCAAAATATTGCAAAGGTAAAACAAGATGACCTCCGTCAATCTATTGCCTATATTCCACAAGAAACCATTCTGTTTCATAGAACTATTTATGAAAACATTTCATACGGTAAACCAAATGCAAGCAGGGAAGAGGTAATTGAGGCAGCGGTTGCAGCCCACGTTGATGAGTTTGCTCAAGATTTAAGAGCAGGTTACGAAACCAAAGTAGGAGAACGGGGGATTAAGCTCTCTGGTGGGCAACGCCAGCGTATCGGTATTGCTCGCGCCATGCTAAAAAAGGACGCCCCTATTTTAGTTCTTGATGAAGCAACCTCGTCCCTGGATTCAATGAGTGAAGGATTTATTCAAGAGTCTTTTGAGAAACTTTCAGAAAATCGAACGACTATTGTCATTGCGCATCGGTTATCTACTATTCAGAAAATGGATAGAATTATTGTAATGGATAATGGAAACATTATTGAGGATGGCTCTCATGCTGAGCTAATTAAAAAAGATGGACACTATGCAGAATTATGGAATTCACAAATTAATGGATTTATCCCAGAAGAATAGAAGTAAATAAAATAACCCTTTCGGGTTATTTTATTTTGTAATTCCTCCGTGAAGGACGTCCTGCCATTTTCTTAGGTCATCCCACATTCCTGTGTCTGCCATGTTGGCTTGTTTAGACCAGGTCGTTGGGTCTTGAAGCATAAGGCCAGCTCGCTCAAGCATTGTTTTTATGTTTTGAGTTGGTGTCTGACTCAGTTCTCGCCAAGTATGAACACCATTGGTATTTAGAATACTTTCAACTTTTGGGCCAATTCCTTCGATAACCTGTAAATCATCCTTCGTTGAGTACAGGGGTGCAGGTGTAATAGTTTGCTCTACTAACGGAACTGTATGTGCTAGTTGTTGAGCTTGCGCAAGAGGCATTCGTTTATGAATTATCTGTGGCGCACGTGCTTGTGGGCGAGCCATGGCAGGTTGGTTCGTAACTTCTGGTACATATTCAACATATCGGTGACTACGACGCATGTGGCGTCGAGAGGGCATGTTGTGATAACGATGAAAACGTTTGAACCAATGTTTATAACCACGAAGGCCATAAACAACCCATCCAACACACATCGCAGCAAATAAAAGCACGATAAGAGCCAATGGAGTAAGGATAATAATTTGTTGTGTTAACCATTCCATAATATTATTGACTATACTGATTATAATTATTTTGTAAAGTATTTTATACACTTTTATATTCTTTCTGCTACTATGAAGGTCATGAATTTGAAGCACATTCGAAACTTTTCAATTATTGCTCATATTGATCACGGTAAATCTACCTTGGCTGATCGTATGCTTGAGGTAACTAATACCATTCCAGAACGCAAAATGCGAGACCAAATGCTCGACACTATGGAATTAGAACAGGAACGTGGAATTACTATTAAAATGCAACCAGTACGAATGGAGCATTCTTTTAAAGATGAAGACTATATTCTAAACCTCATTGATACACCCGGTCACATTGATTTTTCATATGAAGTATCACGGGCCTTAAGAGCTGTAGAAGGTTCAATTTTACTGGTTGATGCAACACAAGGTGTTCAGGCGCAAACCTTTACGACTCTTGAAATGGCAAAAAAAGCTGGATTGAAAATTATCCCAGTTCTTTCAAAGGTTGACTCACCACTAGCGCGAATTGATGACGTAAAGGAGGAGGTTATGAAACTCCTTGATGTGAATCCAGAAGAAATCCTATTAGTTTCAGGGAAAACAGGAGAAGGAGTTGAGGACCTGATTAATCATGTTATTGAACATATTGAACCCCCTGTTGAACTCATCCCTGACACAACGAGTACTCGAGCTATGGTTTTCGATTTCGAGTACTCGAGTCATAAGGGTGTAATAATTTATGTGCGATTAACTGATGGAAATATTAAAAAAGGTGATCAATTAGTCTTTGGAACTTCAAAGCGTAAGTTCTTTGCTCTTGATGTTGGTGTCTTTAAGCCAGACGCACAATCAACAGATGAACTGTCTGCCGGAGAAATTGGATATGTCGTAACAGGGATCAAGGAAGCAAAGGTGGCCCAGGTTGGAGATACCGTAACGCTGTTTAAAAACCAACTTGAAACATTAGATGGGTATATGGAGCCAGTACCGGTTGTATGGGCATCAGTCTATCCAGAGTCAACAGACGACTTTGAACTCCTTAAAACAGCTCTTGGGCGGCTACAACTCTCTGATTCATCACTCTCTTACGAAGAAGAAGTTTCGGGAACGCTTGGACGCGGATTTCGAACCGGTTGTTTGGGTATGCTGCATCTTGAGATTGTTTCAGAACGTCTACGTCGCGAATTTGATCTTGATCTGATTGTAACCTCACCGTCAGTAACCTATGAGGTTATGACAAAGAATGGAAAAATGGTTACGGTTTATTCTGCTGCACTATTTCCAGATCACGGAGATGTTGCAATGGTTGAAGAGCCTTGGGTAGAAATAAAAATTATTTCTCCTTCAGAGTATTTAGGGAATATTATGAACCTGCTCTATGAACACGAAGGAGAAACAGGAGATACGGTTACCTTTGGTGATGGAAGAACTCAACTCACTGTTAATATGCCATTGCGAGAACTCATGCGTAACTTCTTTGACGATTTAAAATCAGTGTCATCAGGGTATGCTTCTATCTCATATGAAATTAATGAAATGAGAACTGCTGAGGTAACGCGGCTGGATGTACTCGTCGCAGAAGAAGAAGTCGCAGCATTTGCAAGAATTGTTTCAACGAGGCGCGCTGAGGTTGAGGCTGATGAAACTGTTGAAAAATTGTCTAAAGCATTATCAAGGCAAATGTTCGTGGTAAAGATCCAGGCAAAGGTTCTTGGTAAGATCGTTGCTTCACGAAAACTTTCTGCTATGAAGAAAGATGTGACCGCTAAATTATACGGAGGAGATATTACGCGAAAAATGAAGCTACGAGAAAAACAGAAGAAAGGAAAAAAGAAAATGGCTGCGATGGGGAAGGTGAATATTTCACACGATGTTTTCTTGAAAATGATGAAAAAATAAATCCCAACTGGTATTCCAGTGGGGATTTTAGTTTAATTTTAATAGTTCCGCTTAAGGTGTATCTCAGTTTCGAGTCCAGATTGCTCTGGACCAAATTGGATTCAGCCACTGATGTGCACGGTTCGTTGTTCTTCTCATTTGAAGTTCTTGATTCAGCCTAAAGAGGCAACCCTGACAGTCACAAAACGTTCCATGGGATGCGCTACTATTTCTGGTATGATTCGTCCTCTTTCGTTTATACGTAGGAATAGTTGAGATCATAGTATTGCGATTTCTGTTTGGGTGGATGTGGTGAGTAAAACCTTGAGCATTACATGTTTCATAACAATAAGCCATTCTGCTTGATGGATGAATGAAAGCATCATGAACAAATACTCCAATAATGCCTATATTTGTCCTATGTTCATGGTAGTCTTTTGATCGGCAAGATCTGAGAAATCCGCATTGTGCGTAATATTCTCGAACCCCATGATGATCATTGATCAGTCCAAGATCATGCTGATCAGGTACTTCAAGCACGTCAGGGTTAAAGGCATAGTTATAATGACAAAACATTACTATACAGCAAACTAATATTCTATTTTTCATAAGGTACAGATTTTATATGTTAACTTAATATTCACACATACCAGAAAAATAACAAGTACTTTTATTACAAAATCAGCATGATAAGATTTAAGTATATGAACAAGCTCGTTGAAACTTCAATGAAAAAGTATTTTCAATTACGTAGTTATCAAGTAGACATTTGGAAAAAAACAGCTTTGCCCTCGCAAGAGTTGATTTTCTCAACACTCGTACAAAATGCTCAATGTACTGAATTTGCTAAAAAATATAATTTCTCAGACATTAAAAGTTTAAGAGATTATCAAAAGAATGTCCCTGTTTCTTCATACGAAGATATTGAGCCATATATATCTAGGATGATGGAAGGCGAAGCCGATATACTCTGGCCAGGTATCGTAACGTGTTTTTCAAAGTCTTCTGGCACTACCAATGATGTCAGTAAATATATACCTGTTTCGCATGATGCGCTCTATGGAAATAATTACAAAGCAGGGCGTGACGTTTATTCATTTTTTTTCAAAAACTACCCAGAAAGCGACCTGTTTAGCAATAACGGATCAGTGTTCTCATTGGGTGGGAGTTACTCTATAAATGAACACGGATTCCGTATTGGCGATGTTTCTGCAATATTTGCATCCGAAATTCCAAAATGGGCCGAAAAATATAGAGAACCTTCCATGGATATTTTTTTACTATCAGATTGGAAGGAAAAAATTCCGGCTATGATTGCCGGAACGATTGATAAAAACATTACACATATTCTTGGAGTGCCTACATGGTTCGTCAGTATTTTTGATGCTATACAAAAGGAAAATAAATTCATAACACTCCGAGATATTTGGCCAAACATGGAGTTATTTATCCATGGAGCCGTTTCGTTCAAACCGTACAAAGCTATTTTTGAAAAACTAGTTCCTTTTGATGATATGAAATACATGGAAGTCTATAATGCATCAGAGGGATTTATTGGTATTCAGGACGATCCCACTTTGCCAGGTGAAATGATTTTGCTGACTGACCACGGTATTTTTTATGAATTTATTAACATGACAGATTATGGAAATCTAGATGCAAAAGTAATTACCTTAAAAGAAATTGAGTTAGGTATTGATTACGCTATGATTATTACGACGAATGCTGGTTTGTGGAGGTATGATCTTGGGGATACTGTTTGTTTTACCAGTATTGATCCATACCGCATTAAAATTTCAGGGAGGACCAAACATTTTATTAATGTCTTTGGAGAGGAGCTCATGGTTGGAAATGCTGATGAGGCAATTTCTCAAGTATCAGAAGAATTTAATGTTATTGTTGAACACTACAGCGCCGGTCCAATTTTCATGAATGATCATGGAAAAGGAGGTCATGAGTGGGTAATAGAACTTAACAACAGGCCGATTGATGTTGAGATATTCGCCAAGAGATTAGATGAGATAATCAGAAGTTTAAACTCAGATTATGATGCAAAGAGACAAAATAACATTGCACTTCAGGAACTAAAGCTAAATGTTGTAACAACAGGCACCTTTATGATGTGGATGGAAAAACGAGGAAAGCTTGGTGGGCAGCATAAGGTCCCACGACTTTCAAATACGCGAAAGTACATAGACCAATTGTTGGTGTTACTATAAAAGAATTGCCCACACTTTTGTGCGGGCTTTCCAACAGTATTTTAATTTTACCTATAGATTTCGTCTTGATTAGCGTATTTAGAGTCAGAGGAAGTGATTACTCCAGGCGTTCTTTCTCTGCTAAATTTTTTATGGTTAATCTTGCTACTAATCTCTGCTCCACTAGGGAGAAGGTAATGTTCTTCTGTGTTATTTTTTCTTTTGCGCCGCTTATAGCGTAAGCCAAGAATTAGCCCAGAAGCCATAATGATAGTAAAAATATTAACCATTAAAACAGCGTATTCGTTTTCCATATTTAATTATGTATTTGTTAGTTAGTACTAATCTTAGGTAAAAAAACTGATTTGTCAAATACCACTCATACGAATGGTTTAATCTTTAGCGGGTTTGTCTAACAGGTTCGTTTCAAGGCCTGGTGATTCACCGGTGATTTTTGTTACATCTTTATCAATTTTTCCAAGTTCTTTTGAGGCACTGTTGTAGTGATTAATGGTTGTCCCGAGAGTATTTCCCATTTTGGTAAATACTTCATTGTAGGCAGCAAGGTGTCGCCCTAATTTCTGAACATTTTTTTGGATTTCTACAGCTGACTTTTCAATCTGGAAGGCCTTGAAGCCGTATAATACTGACTGCAAGTAAGCAGAAAAGGTCGTAGGAGAGACGATAATAACTTTTTTGTCTTTGTATGCGTAGTCAATGAGGTTTCTCGTATTTGCCTTAACAGCTCCTACTTCATTCACCAATAGATCATAGTAGATTCCCTCTGCGGGAATAAACATAAACGCAAAGGGCAGAGTTCCTTCGTCAGGTCGGATATATTGTGCTGTTTCATCAATACGTTTCTTGAGGTCAGCTTTGAATGCTTTTTCTAAGTCAGCCCGTTTGTCTTCGTTATCTTCATCAACGAGACGCCTGTAGTTATCTAATGAGAATTTCGCATCAACAGGGATAAATTTATCGTTCTCTGTTTTAATGATTGCGTCTACAATTTTCCCATCCTCGAATAAATATTGCATTTGATAATTAGTAGGGGACAGTATATTTGATAGAATCAATTCCAATCCCATTTCTCCAAGATTTCCACGAGTCTTTTGATTCTTCAAAACTTTTTCAAGATCAGACAATTGCCCGGCAAGTTCAAATACTTGTTTATTGGTTTCTTTTGTTTCAGAGATTTCCTTGGTTACATTCACCAAACTTTGGTTCATTTGTTCATTGATACGTTGGATAAGTTTTTGAGACTCAGAGAATTGACTTCGTACGGCCTCAGACATATCCTTTTGTGACCCCGTAATTTTTTCGTCCATATTAGAACGTAGGTCATTCATACCTTGCATCAGCATTTGCATGGCGTTTGAATCTTCGACAGGTTTTCTGGTTTTCTTGATTTCAAGAATGAGATATACAAGAAGAGTAACGATCGCGCCCCCAATAATAAGTAAGATAGTGTTCATGAGTACAGTATAGCATTCTAAATTGGGAAATAAAAAAGCACTAAATTTTGAAATTGAATTCATTATTTAGCGCCTGTTTTTTTGTTATATTGTTATGTAATGATTGGATTATGATATCTTGTAAACCAATTGATGGTTAGGATACTCACAGTAATAATTATTGTTGTATATCTAAATTTTTCTGTATCAATTTTCCTACATCCAATTACAGATTCTGTAAAAAAAATTTCAGGCAGAGTAAATAGGTAATCCCAAAAATGTAGAAGTATCCCAGACACTAACCATGCAGAAGCTATCGTCATGATTAGTAATATTATTTTCATAGGAATATTCTCGGCTCCACGCATTTTGATACTATAAATGTTTCTAAACCCAGAAATTCCAAATACGAGCATTATGCTAGCTACTATTGCTAGTATCGGAATCAAGAAGAGTAAGCCAATTTCATCAAACTCAAGGAATAATAATATTGCGCTTACAGCAAACGCAATTACTGAAATAATTATTGCTGTTTTGCCGATTTTTGATGTTAATACTTTTTCAAATTTACTTTCCATATCGTTTGTATTTAATTTTTTATAGTTAAGGTTATTTCTGTTTACTTGTTTTAAAAAAACAGAAATAACCTTAACTATATTTAACTGTACTATACAAATAAAATATAAGAATGTCAAATAAAAAACACTATAAATGTAAATAGTGTCTTAGTGTGTATATCCAGTCGTCATCCGGAGTTTCTTCTTTTTCTTTTTCTCCCAATAACCAACGTAGGTATCCAGGGTCTTCATTTGCAAGATCTTCAAATTTCTTACCTTTATGTTTACCAAATCGAATACTTCTGAATAAGGTTGGTTTTTTGGACTCCTCAATCATCCAGCCGATTGCTTCGTCTTGGGTAATTTCTTTTTCCACGACTATCTTTTTCAAGAGGCGATAGAATAATTGTTCGAGAACGAGAATGTCCCCCCAGGCATCGTGTGCGATTGCTTCAACTTCGATACCTAGTAAGTAACGCAAGTATTGCATGGCGTATGAATCAATCTTCTCATTAGGGTCAAGTATTCGTGCAATCTTTAGAGTATCAATGATTGGACCAACCTTGAG
>JBLHWN010000005.1:0-18221 GCA_047629175.1 Minisyncoccia bacterium | reverse complement strand
AGAAAGTGTTCAAAAGTATTCCAATATCAAAACATCCACATAAACATTCGATTATGAATATGTTTAAAGCACCTGTGACATCAATTGATAGTTCTACTATCAACGTTATGGGTATTGATATGCCAAAAGAAAAAGCACAAGAACATTGCAAAATGAGTGGTATGGAGCAAATGGAAGTATGTCAGGAGTTACAAGGAGCGATTGAAGCAGAGGTGACTGAGGTTATCGTTCCACAAGGACACGATAATAGTGATGGTCATCACAACTAATTACTTACTAAAACTAATAAAAAATATGAAGAAAACTATTTTAATAATCGCAGGAATTCTTGTGGTTGGAGGTGGTGTATATGCATATATGCAAACTCAAAATCAAGATGCTCAATCTGTTGAAAAAACTATCAACTTGATGGGAATTGAAATGACAGAACAACAAGCAAAAGATCATTGTAAGGTAATGCCGAATATGGCTGGGTGTGCAGAATACCTAAATTAATATTATGAAAAAAATACTATTAATAACTGGTCTTTTTGTAGTCGCTGGGGTTGTATTCATTGCAGGTCAAAACAAATCAGAGTCACCAGTAACATACGCTCTTTCAGAGAGAGAAATAAACAAACTAGAGACAGCGAAAACATCAGAAGTCGTAGAATTAAAAGATGGCGATACCTACGTCATTGATGCAACGATTGTAAAACAAGAAGTTGGAAATCAGACTATTAAACGTTTGGCATATAATGGTCAGATTCCTGGTCCAATTCTAAAAGCACCACGTGGATCAAAAGTAACTATTATTCATAACAACAAAACAGATGAAGCTACGGCATTACACTCACATGGATTGCGAGGAGAATCTCGATATGATGGTGCTGCACCACTGACACAAGATCCAATTAAGGTTGGAGATTCATTTACTTATGAATTAGAATTTCCAGACGTAGGGGTATATTGGTATCATCCACATGTACGAGAAGACTATGCACAAGAAATGGGTCTCTATGGGAACTATATTGTTGAGGAAGAAAACTACTGGGGATCAGAAGCGTCAGATAAATATTTAATCTTTGATGACTTTGATACTGATGGAGTATTTACTCCAGATGAAGAAACCCACACTTTGATGGGGAGATTTGGAGATAAACTTCTTATTAACGACCAAGAAAACTATCAAGTAAATATGGAAGCAGGACAGATTGGACGAATCTTTATTACCAACGTAGCAAATACACGGACCTTTGATATTGAATTTGAAGGAACTGACATGAAGCTTGTTGGTGGAGACAATGGACGAGTTCAAAATGAATCATTGATTGATAACGTTATTCTAGGAACATCTGAGCGTTCAATTATTGAATTTCTGTATGATACCCCTGGAACCTATGCTATTAATCATCGAGGTGAAAAGATGGGAGAAGTTATTGTAACTGAATCAGCAAAAGAATCTCAATTATCATCGTTTAACAATATGAGAAACAGTAATGGTGATTATCAAACAGTTATCGATAATCTCGACTCATTCCTTGCTCAGGAGCCAGACAAGAAACTACGTATTGATATTGAAATGCGTGATCAAATGGCAGATATGATGGCTATGGGAGTTGAAGAGGTTGAAAGAGATGGTGAGACAGTTTATAAAATGATGGGTCTTGAGTTAAATCTTGAGCAAGCTCTTGAACACTGTGGTCTTATGGAGATGGTAGGCTGTGAAGAACTTATTGAAGAAAATGGTGAAGGAGAATCAGAAGAAGATGATGGTATTGAATGGGAAGACGATATGGCGATGATGAATGCGATGTCTAATACTGAAAATATCTCATGGAAACTGATTGATGAAGCTACGAATGAAAAACCGACTATGAACGATTGGAATTTTAATCAAGGTGACTTTGTAAAAGTACAAATTTACAATGACCCAAGCTCAATGCATCCTATGCAACACCCAGTTCACTTTCATGGACAACGATTTGTTGTATTAACTCGTGATGATGAAGTTAATGATAATTTCCAATGGAAAGATTCAGTACTAGTACCAACAGGGGAAACTGTTGATATTCTTATTGAAATGACTAACGTTGGAGATTGGATGGCACATTGCCATATTGCAGAGCACAACGCTGCAGGAATGATGTTTAACTTTAAGGTTAACTAGTTTCAATTAAAAAACACCCTCACGGTGTTTTTTAATAATAAGAATGAGACATAGTTATTTCTTGCATCGGACGAACGTCCGCTATATAATAAAATGATGTTTGAAGAAAAAGTAGATAAATTTAAGAATTTTTACCTGACAAAAAAACGTTTACCTAGTTACGCCGAGATGATGAAACTTCTCAGATATAAATCAAAAGGTGGTGTTACGCGATTTGTAGAAAAAATGATTGAAAAAGGGTTCGTGGGAAAAGATAAGGGGAAATTATACCCAATTAATCTTAAGCCAAAGATCAACATAATTGGCTCTATTTCGGCTGGATTTCCGAGTATGGGTGAAGAAGTATTTAATCAAAGTATTTCACTGGATGAATGGATAGTTCGTGATCCTAATGCAACCTATATGTTACAGGTTGAGGGAGATTCAATGATTAATGCAGGTATTCACAAGGCTGATTATGTCGTAGTTGAAATGACCAAGGATTTTACCTCAGGAATGATTGTTGTTGCTGAGATTGATGGAGAATGGACGCTGAAATATCTACGAACTAAGAAGGGTAAACAGTACCTAGAGCCTGCAAATGAAAACTACCCTGATATGTATCCAGAAGAAGAATTAAAGCTTCATGCAAAAGTAGTTGGCGTCGTCAGAAAGTATGACTAACAAAATATTTATTCATATCGATGCTGATGCTTTTTTTGCGTCAGTTGAGCAATGTTTACATAGAGAACTCCGGTCCAAACCAATTGTAACTGGTCGAGATGGGAGCATCGGTGTTGCAATGAGTTACGAAGCTAAGTCTTTGGGGGTTGAGCGTGCGATGCCAATTCATCTCGTTCGCAGGGAATTTCCAACGGTGCAGATGGTTTCCTCTGATTACTATATGTACGGAATTTATTCTAATCGAATGTTATCTATTATCAGAGACTATGTCCCAGATATTAAAAGAAAAAGCGTTGATGAATGTTCAGCTGAAATAACTGAGGTATGTGAATCGTTTGATGGTGCCCGTATATTAGCAGAAAAAATAAAAGAAGCCTTAGAGACAAAGCTTGGATGTACTTTTTCAGTTGGGATTTCCTCCTCACCATTGTTGGCAAAAATGGGGTCAGGAATGAACAAACCTGCAGGGCTGACTATTATTAATCCAGCTGTTGATCACGAATATTTATTATTACCTATTCGAGATGTTTCAGGGCTTGGGAGAAAGCTATGTGAACGTTTGTCTGGTTTTGGTGTTGTATACGTTGGAGATTTTATTGATATGTATCCAAACATAAGAAAAAATTTTTCAGTTTTGACTGACGATATTTATTATCAGATACAAGGAATGGAAGCCACGAGAGCCCTGAAATCAGAGCCGCAAAAAAGTATGAACCGTGCTCGGTCTTTTAAGGTGACTAATAACGTAGATGAGATTTTTGGTCAGTTGGTCTTGAACTTTGAACATTTAATGAGGAAAATGCGTTTCCAAGGTCTCGTGTGCAATAGTATTCATATATCACTCAAAACTGCTGCCAGGATCTCTACAGGAGGGAATATACGACTTCCAAAGCATACGCGTGATGTTGATACCTTATTACTTCATATAAAAACACTGTTTTATAATTTATATTCAAGCGCAGAAGCTTATCGATATGTTTCGGTAACCTTGTCTTCATTAACAACTATGGATCATGTGCAATGTGATCTATTTGGTGAGTCAGAAAATCACAAAGAAAATGAAAAAATTTACACTACGGTAGATGTTCTTGAGGCAAAATTTGGAAAACCTGTTGTATCATTCGCAAGTACTTTGAGTACTCCAAAAGGTCTCGGTTCACATATTAAACCAGGAGAATATCCTATTACCATGCAACACCCACTTCTGCCTGGTGAATCAATCTTCAGGCGAGTACGGTATCCTTTTTTGGGGAGTATTTAGTCTGAGTCTCTTTGTGTATAATAATTATATGAAACTTTATTTTATTACTGGGAATAAAAACAAGCTGAAAGAGGCAAAAGAAATTTTTCCAGATATTGAGAGTTTGGATATGGATTTACCAGAAATCCAGTCCTTTGATGCCCACGCTGTTATACGTGAAAAACTTCGCGCTACTAAGGAACTCCAGGAAGGAGAATTTATTATCGAAGACACGTCATTATATATTGAAGGGCTCAATGGTTTGCCAGGTCCATTGATTAAATGGTTTATGGATTCTATTGGAAATGAGGGAATAGCAACAATCGCACAATCATTCAATAGCAAGAGCGCTGAAGCAAAAACTATTATTGGACACGCCAAGGCAGACGGCAGTATTGTTTTTTATGAAGGAGTTGTCACTGGAAAAATAGTAAGCCCTCAGGGTGAGACTGATTTTGGTTGGGATCAAATTTTTATGCCTGACGGATATGATCAAACATTCGCTGAAATGTCACGGGAAGAAAAAAATAACATAAGCATGCGCAAAATAGCATTTGGAAAATTGCACGCAGAGAGGTAAGATACGAATACGATTATGAACTACTACGAACAAAAATTAGAAGAAAAGAAAAAATATACCCACCTACGGCCAGAAGACAAAGCAGAAGTGCTAAAGAAGACCAAAATGGAACGATTAAAGCATCCAAAGAAAAATGCTCAATTAGGAATGTTCTAATTTGAATGTCTTTTACTTTATGAAATAGATTAATTAGCGTACTATTAAATTATATGAACTTCATCCAGCAACAATTAGAAAAACAACAAAACAAAGGAGCTAAATTCCACAAGGGTAAAAAACCACCAACCAAATTAGCGAAGCCTTCAAAAAACTTTAAACCAATGCGTGCAAAATAATCAAGTACTTGGTTTTTTATTTTTGATATACAATAGTTTTAACTTTCATCGAGAGCACAGCGAGAGACGTAACTCTAAGACCTGTCGACAACCTATACGCAAATATAAGGTGCTCCACTTACGACTGATGACATGAACGGTATCAGTTCTCTCAACAAAAGATCTTGTTGTATGAAAGTCTAAATTTTCGTTATAAATTTAGACTTCAAATCGACATGAGATACCTGGTACTCTTCTATTATATTTCAGACCAATCGATGAAAGTATATTAATCAATTAATATACTTTTATTTTGAGCTTATTTCTAAAATTTTACGAAGAGTTTGAAGAGCAATGGGAATTGGAAGGAGAAATTAATCGGGTCGTGTTCCCATGCTGTGCATCAATTGGGGGAAACGATTTACTGATTTATTATGGAGGGGCGGACACGGTGATCGGCGTTGCCACGACAAAACTATCTTGGTTACTTGATGTTTTGACTTGGGAACAAAATTCAGACGATTGGTCTTAGAATAAAAAATTTGGTTTTAACAGATTTTTTATATGAGATTGGTATAGTATGTAGGTATGGATAAAACATTTTCAGAGCGTGTTGTTGATGCGGCACTTTCAATACCGAGTGGTCACGTTGCAACTTATGGCGATATTGCACGTGTTTGCGGTGGTGGAGGGCAGGCAGCACGTAGCATTTCTGGAATTTTAGGCAGGGCATATAAAAAAGGAGTCATACATATTCCATGGCATCGAATTGTGTTTAGCGGGGGTAAGGTCTGGACGAGTGATACTGCTGATTCATCACGCAAAAAACTCTATAAAAAGGAGGGTATATTGGTGAATGAGAAGGGGTATATTCAAAATTTTGAATATATTCGCTATGGGTTTTAAAATAAATTAATACCACTTACTTATAAGTTAAGAATTTTCTGCTATACTCTTCTAATGAAAAAAATTATACATAAATATTTACCTGAATTTGTTTATGGTTCAGTAGACGGAGTAGTCACTACGGTAGCTATTATTACTGGGGCAGTTGGCGCAGGGTTATCGTCTGGGATTATACTTATTCTTGGGCTGGCAAACGTTTTGGCTGATGCATGGTCAATGGGATCAAGTGAATATCTGTCGTCAATTTCAGAAGCAGAAATGGAAGGGGTTGACCATGACAATGAAGGCAAGACACCTTTAGATAAAGGTCTGGTTACCTTTGCATCATTCGTCGCTGTTGGATTGCTACCGATCATTCCTTTTTTCTTCTCTATAGTATTTCCGGGTTTTATTGGTTCTGACGTTTGGGTATCAATGGGAGCAGCGCTCTTTGCATTTATTCTCATTGGATATATTGGTGCACGTGTGACTAAGGCTTCACGTACAAAAAACATTATCCGAACAGTGATTGTCGGAAGTATCGCAGCTTTTATTTCATTTATTGTTGGATATTTACTACGAGGGTTCGCATAGAACAATCTATTATATAGATTGTATTTTGTTATACTTAAAGTATGAATAAGCAAACAGTTTCTATTTTTTGGTTCCGGCGTGATCTCCGACTCGATGATAATCGGGGGCTTTTTAATGCACTAAGAAGTGGACATGCCGTCGTCCTGTTGTTTATTTATGACAAAGATATTTTGGACCAACTAGCTAAGGATGATCATAGACTTACGTTTATTTTTGAAACACTTCAAAAAATGCAAAATGAACTACAGGAGAAATACGGTTCGTCCATTGATTGTAGATACGGTAAGCCAAAGGAGATTTTTGATGACTTGATGAATGACTACGATATTGCTGCGGTGTATACGAATCATGACTATGAACCCTATGCAAAAGAAAGGGATGCATCTATTGGTGACTTGTTAAGAGAAAGTGATATTGAATTCCATACCTTTAAAGATCAAGTTATCTTTGAAAAAAGTGAAGTAGTCAAAGATGATGGAAAGCCCTATGTCGTATATACACCTTACAAAAACAAATGGCGACAAAAATTTAATCCTGAGCATGATTTAAAAAATTACGATCTTCTTGATGAGGTAGATAATTTCTACCAAAATACTCGACTACCTCAGCTAACGTTGTTCGATATGGGTTTTGAAAAATCAACCATAGAAGTACCAGAGTGTATTCTTAATCCTGATTTGATATTACGTTATAGTGATACGCGCGATTATCCTGCAACGGAAGGTACATCACATATTGGCCCATATTTACGTTTTGGACTGGTGAGTGTACGTAAAATAATGAAGCAAGCCTATTCTGGTAGCGGTACGACATTTATGAACGAGCTTATTTGGAGAGAATTTTTTATGCAAATTCTTTGGCATTTCCCGCACACTGCTCATCAAGCTTTTCGAGAGAAATATGATAGCATTCCATGGCGTGATGCACCCGACGATCTACAGAAATGGCAAGATGGTCAAACAGGATATCCAATGGTTGATGCTGGAATGAGAGAACTAAATAAGACGGGGTATATGCACAATCGTGTACGTATGGTGGTTGCAAGTTTTCTCTGTAAGCATCTATTAATAGATTGGCGAAAAGGAGAGCGTTACTTTGCCGACAAATTATTTGATTATGACTTATCATCAAATGTAGGGAATTGGCAATGGGCAGCAGGATCAGGCGTAGATGCAGCTCCATATTTCCGTGTGTTTAACCCTCAAACACAATTTGAGAAATTTGATAAAGAGGGTGAATATGTACGTAAATGGGTTCCTGAATATTTTGGCGTGGGGTATGTACAACCCATGGTTGACCACAAAGAAGCACGCGAACGAGCTATTGAAACATACAAAATTTCTTTAGACACATATAAAAGTATCTATTAAAAAGAATCCTTGTGAGTTTATTTTAATGTCAAAAGACCTAGAACCTCACGCGCATTCTTTTTCAGTTTACTATGTGATTCAGGAAGATTTTGAATTAGTAACTCACATTTTTGAAATTCCTCTTGGTATGGTTGCTTTAGATCAATACTATTAAAAATTTCTTTTAATGACTCGGTACTGTTGCTCTCCTCTCTAGCCGAAATAATTTGTGGTAAAAGCTCAGGATAGTTTTCTTTTATATACAAGGTTGCCCATGTTGTTTGGTTTTCGAAAATGTCACCAAAGAGTCTTTTTCCGCTCTTTTCGTCAGTACAATCAATGATGTCATCCTTGATCTGGAACAATAATCCTAGTTCACGAACTACTGTCGTGAGAGTTGACAATGAATTTTCTTCAAAATTATTATTGAGCATATAGCCAATCCTGGCTGGGCTGGTAAAAGTATACCACGCTGTTTTCAAGTCGTGACATGCCAGTACCTCTGCCTCTGACGATGAGCCATATTCTTCATTCATACCAAAGACGTCGAGATATTGGCCTCTAATTGTCCTTTGAATCATGGTGGTAAATTCTTTAAAAATTACTGGTGGCAGTTTAGCTGCAAATTCCATAGAAGCGACCATAAAAACATCACCCAGTAAAATACCAACGTGATCTCCAACTCTCTTGTTGTGAACTGATAGGTCACCAGCAATACTGTTGATTGTTGGTGAGCCTCTTCGAACTATAGATTCATCAATTACGTCGTCCTGCACCACTGCGGCAAGGTGAAATAATTCACTCGCTATAGCAATATTTAAGAGGTCTTGGTCCGCAAGTGTTTTTTCTGCAAAAAAACTTGTCAGAAAAGGTCTGATTCTTTTACCTCCAGCACAATAATCAAGAAATGCTTGCTTAAGCTTTGGATCAAGAGTAGTTTGCGATGTATGGAATTGTTGCTGTTCTTCAATAAGTTTCGTAACTTCTTTTTCAAAAAGTGGATCGAATTCTGTTCTAAACTGATTTATTTTTTCTTTGATTGTCATGTGATACAGTAACGTTATATGAAAGAGTATAGCACGTACCCAAAAGACCTCGAATATTGTAAGCAGTTTATTTTTTCGTTTGGTTCAAACTATGCCCTAGGTACACGTTTGTTTAATAAACGTATACGTGAGGCTACTATTTTCTTCTACTCTTTTGTTCGTTATAGCGACGAGATAGTTGATAATCCGAGAGAAAAGATGCCAGGACAAACACATGAAACTCTTGATGAATTTATCTCTGAATGGGAAGAGGTAATTGAGAATGGTCCAACCAAAGAATCACATCCAATCCTACGTTCAAATTATTGGTTATTTAAAAAATATGAAATACCGTTTGGCTACACTTTTGATTTTCTTGCAGCAATGAAGCAAGACCTCACTAAAGAACGATATAAAAATTATGCAGAGCTTGAACACTACATGTGGGGATCTGCCTCGATTGTCGGTCACGTGATGACGTTCATCGTTGGATATAGAGATACTATTGCATTTGAGCACGCAAAGGCCCTAGGAGAGGCAATGCAGTTAACAAATTTCCTACGTGATATTGCCGAAGACTATGAAGAACGCGGCAGGGTTTATTTACCTCAGAACGACACAGACACATTTGGCGTAACAGAAGAGATGATTAAAGATCAAGTTATGACAAAAGAATTATATAATCTTACTTATTTTTATGCAGAAAAAACCGAAGAATTATTTAAAGAAGGAATAGATGGGATTAAATATCTAAAAGCAGGAAAGTTTTCAATTTTACTGGCAAGTCGTATGTATTGGGAAAATATTCGTATTTTGAAAAAACGTAGTTTTGATATTTTTGGTGAAAAAATTCGATTATCAAAAATTAGAAGAATACAAATACTATTTTCAACAGTATGTATCTTTCCATTTTGGCTATTAAAAAACAAATCTTAAGATTTTTTAATTCAAGACTATTGAACTTTGATATACTTGGTTTAATACTATGGAATTAATCACTACCACTTCAGGACAGACACTTTTTATTGTATGGTTGCTTATAAATATATTTTCTTTTTTTGTTATGGCATGGGATAAGAAAAAATCTATATATAAGCAGAATCCCCAACGCATCCCCGAAGGCGTTATGTTCTTCTTAGTTGCTATTTTTGGAGGTGTTGGAGTTTATCTCGGCATGTTTTGGTTTCACCATAAAACGAGGAAGTTGTATTTCCAAATAGGAATACCTTTATTTATTCTTCAAAACTTTGCCACTATCTATTTATTATTTTTTTATTCAAGTTCCATATCCTGATTAAAAACTGACTACTAAGTAGGTTATTTCGTGTTCTATCTCAATTAACTAGGTAAGGTATACTAATTACATGAAAATAAAACGTTTAATAAATATTTCGAGGCCTCGGTTTTGGATTTATGTTCTGGGGACATTCCTCCTTGGAGTGATTGCCGCCGGAGACCCTCGGCTTCTCGAACGAGAAACTTTGATTATTCTTGGGGTCTTATTTTGGTTTTTTACCTATCCTGCAAATCTCATGATCTATGGAGTAAATGATATCTATGATTATGAGACTGATAAACATAATCCAAAAAAGATTGAGTACGAAGAATTGGTAGAGCCTAAAGATCAAAAGGCTTTATGGGGAAACATTGCTCTGTGGGTTATCCCATTTTTTGTCGTATTATTCTGGTTAAATTGGCAGGCATCTATAGTATTCCTGATTTTTAATTTTACGTCAGTTTATTATTCAGCAACACCAATTCGAGGAAAGGCAAATCCGCCGTTAGATATTATCTTTTCATCACTAATTTACATTTCTCCTGTAGTGCTTGGATTCTTTGCAACAGGGAATACAAATATTTCGTGGTTAGGAATTGCAGGTGGTTTATCATGGGCATCAGCTATGCAAACCTATTCTGCGGTGCCGGATATCGAATCTGATACAAAGGGAGGTGTGAATACACTGGCAACGGTATTAGGAAAAAATAGGGCCCTCTGGTTCTGTTTCATTGCATATGCCTTGGCAACCTATATAGGATACCAGCACCTTGGGTGGATTCCACTAGTATTAGGTTTGATGTATCTTGTTATTGTGGTTGTTGCAATAATGCGACCAGAAGAAACTTTTTGGATGTATAAAAAATTTCCACTGGTTAATACTGCATTCGGGATGGTCCTTTTCTTCTTATTATTATTTAAATTCTTATAATGCAAAAAGAACACACCATAAACCTAACTATTAATAACGGAGAACTTCTCCTACGGAATCTCAGTGTTTCTATTCCTGAAATTGTTTCCCTTATTGATGATTTAAATATTTTCCTTAAAGATTCTTCAGAGGAACTAAATTCTTTTAGCTTTAGCTATAATCATAATCTTGGTGAGGTAGGCTTGATGAAGCTTCTCGAAGTGCTTCCAGAATCAATACATGTCATAGGCTTAGTCGACTGCGGCTTAGATGACAGGGACATAACAGATCTATTGCAATGGATAAAAATTAACGCTCAGTTAAATGTGATATGTATTGAAGATAATATTTTTTCCAAAGAACCAGAAGGAGAACTTGTTGATCTTTGTCAGATAATGTCTATTTCTTTGTTTACATAATGGGAAGTAAAAACCATCACCTGTGTGATGGTTTTTTCAATAATCCAAACATAACTACAGCTAAAAGAATTATTCCTATAATAGCTGGCAACCAAATACTGTACCCTCCAGTAACGCCGGTCCACAGTGTCAGGGATAGTACCAGTGAAAGACTTCCGAGAATCAGGTTTCTTTGTGAGACTTTTCTCTCGGTTAGTCCAAATTCCAGTAGTCCATACGCAATGAGACCAGAAAATACCCATCCAAAGAAATTTTCAATAGGCACAGCGTACCAAAGCCCTATTTCCTCATATTGCCATAGGCCCCGAGCAACAGCTCCAGGATCTAACACAAGATCAGTACCAATCAGGAGTCCCAGGTAAACTAGCACTCGCGACCACCATTTTTTAAACCATGAATGAGTCAGTAAGAATACTCCAATTACCAACGGGCTCCATGCAATAAAGACCGTCCAGGGTGTTGTTTCAAATAGTTTGTATCCAAAAGGCATCATATATTCAAAATGTGAATACGGGAATCCTGTGTGAATACCAATCGTTTCAATCATTAATGCAAAGAGTCCAAGGAGAATAACCACAAAAATTCCACGCCCGCCATAAATATTCCACATCGCCCAGAATGCAGGAACTGCCAACGTAACAACAGCTAATATAGAACCAACTTCAATAAATTGATCTTCCGGTACGAACGCCATACCTAGTCCGATAAGAAAAAATAAAGGAATAAGAATGATAAGAATTTTCTTCATGCTAATTATTAAGACTCGTTAATGGATGTGGATGTTTAATTCCTTCGATACGCTTGTAAGCGAGTTGTGATGAGATAAGGCTCGTTGGAACTCCAATACCTGGATTAGTTCCAGCTCCAACATAGTAAAGATTTTTGACTTTCTTACTAAAATTTTTCGGTCGTAACAGTGTCTGTTTCAAGGTGTGCGCCTGACCGCCAAGTGCATTACCTTTGTAGGCATTATAATCTGCAGAAAAATCATCTCCCCAGTAGGTTCGTTCATAGACGATCATATCTTCAAGCTCAGGAAGATCGAGATCAGATTTCATCATCGTAATAATTTTATTTCGGTAATTCAATTTTTCTTCGTTTGTTGGTGTTATTTCGTAGGGAAGTGGTACCAGGACAAAGAGAATATCCTGACCATCCGGCGCAATATTATCATCAGTATGTGTTGGTTTACAAACATAATAGGATGGATCATTTGGTAATTGTGGTTTGTCAAAAATTTCAACAAAATTCTGTTTCCAGTCCTTGCAGAATCGTAAGTTGTGATGCGTAAGGTTCGATACCTCTCGATCTAACCCTAAATACATAATGAACGCTGTCGGCGCCATGATTGATTTCTCCCAGTATTTTTCAGGATAAGTTTGGTGTTGTGGTTCGAGCATTTTGGTCTCGGTGTACCACATGTCCGCGTTAGATACGACGTAATCCGCAGGAATTATTTCTCCCGATTCGAGTTCGACTCCAGCAACGGTATTTTCCCCTACTATAATTTTTTTTACGGGAGCATTCGTCCTAATAACTGAGCCATTTTTTTCATTGAGGTTGATAAACGATTTAATAATCTCATAAATTCCACCTTTTGGATAAAAGACGCCCATACCGAAATCAACGTGATTCATAACGTTGTAGAGTGCTGGTGTTTTTGACGGAGCAGAACCAAGAAACACGAGCGTGTATTCCAAGATCTTTTTCAAGCGTGCGTCTTTGAACCATTTGTTCAAATAACGTTCCATAGTCTGCAATGGATTCATGTGTCGACCTTCTTTAGCTATTTCCCATTTGAGAAAATCCCATGGTGAATTGTAATTACGATGCATGAAATGCTGCTGAGCTATTCCGTACTGTTTTTCAGATCTTTTGAGGTATTCACGTATTTTTGGTGTAACTCCAGGTTCAAGTTTCTCTAATGTCGGAAGATCTTTCTCAAGGTCAGAAAACATGTCTAAAACAGGGATTTCAGTATCTCCAGGGAAAAAGACACGATAGGAAGGGTCAAGGCGCACAATATTGAGATGGTCATTAACATCTTCATCTAATAGTTTGTAGTAGTTCTCAAAAATATCCGGCATGAGATACCATGACGGGCCCATGTCAAAGGTAAATCCTTCGGCTGTGAAAATATTTGCCCGTCCCCCGACCTGTTCATTTTTTTCGAGAATGGTCACATCGTAACCTTGTTTCGAGAGAAGAGCTCCTGTTCCTAACCCTCCGATTCCTCCACCAATGATAACTACTTTTTTTGCTTTATTCATGGACTGCATCATAGCATGCTAGAATGCTGGCATGAAGAAAATAATTATAACTGGAGGGTCAGGATTCCTGGGAACCCAAATAACTCAACGGTTACTTGAATTAGAGGGATATGAAATTGTTGTTATGGATATCGTTCCACCACGAGAAAAAAATGAACACACAACATTTTTTAAAAAGGATCTTCTTGAGCCATTTGATTATGAAAAAGATTATGAGCTCCTAAAAAATCCTTACGCAGTAATTCACCTATCGGGAAAAAGTATTAACGGTAGATTTACTGAAAAGCATAAACGACTTATTTGCGATACGCGCGTTCTAGCTTCGCAACATCTTGTGGAATTATTATCCCGCGAGGAGTACAAACCAGAATCACTTGTAGCCGCATCTGCGGTTGGATACTATGGGAATCAACCAGGAGAAATTCTTGTGGAATCATCAGATCGAAAAAATTATTATTTCCTGTCTGATGTTGTGGAGGCATGGGAAGAAGAAAATTTACGCGCACAACAACAAGGAGTAAACGTGACGTGTATTCGAAACGGTCATATTATTGGTCGAGGTGGAATTTTGACTGAAGTTGCAAAGAGTTTTAGATTTGGTATTGGCGGAATTCTTGGTACGGGGAAGGAGCACCTGCCTTGGATTGATGTTCGTGACCTCGTCGAGCTGTATATTAAAGCTATGGAAATGAGTGATGCTCCAAGTATTATTAATGGGGTGAATAATCAAAACTTGACCCAGAAGCAATTTTCTCAAGCCATTGGTGAAGTAAAAAAGACAAAACTTTACCTACCAGTCCCACGGTGGGTACTCAGTCTTAAATATGCTGAATTCGGACGTGAAATGTTGGTCGATCAAAATGTACAATCAGAATTATTGGAAAAGGTGAAATTTATTCCAAAGCATAGTAGTATAAGTGATGTTATTCGTTATTACCTCAAAGAATAATAGAGGTTAAAAAAAATATGAGTTTATTACATAAATTAGAGTGGCGTTATGCTACCAAAAAATTTGATTCGGAAAAAAAAGTACCAGAAGAAGAAGTAACTGAGCTATTGAAAGCAATGAATCTGACTGCTTCATCATATGGATTACAACCATTTGAATTTGTTGTTGTTAAGAATCAAGACATTCAAGATCAATTACTTCCTGTTTCATGGAATCAGTCGCAATTATCTGATGCGTCCCACGTGATTGTTATCGCAGCAAAAACTAACATGACTGCAGATTACATTCAGGATTACATTCAGCGTATAGCAGATGTGCGAAAAGTAAACCTGGAGGATTTAGAAGGATACAAACAAATGATGATAGGAGGCCCAGGAACATGGTCAGAAGATCAAGTTATTCTATGGTCGCAAAAACAATGTTATACCGTCCTAGGGACACTTCTCTTAGCAGCTGCTGATTTAAAAATTGATGCTTGCCCTATGGAAGGATTTCAACCAGATGCTTATGATGAGATTCTTGGGTTAAAAGAGCAAGGTCTTCATGCAACATTAGTAATTCCAATTGGGTATCGATCTGCCGAGGACTCAACACAACATGATGCAAAGTCACGTAGACATTTGGATGACATTATTGAGCTACGATATTCAGAATAAAAACTAGCTAGATTATCCTAGCTTTTTTTTTATTATTTATGATAGACTTAAGAAGATGTAAGGAACTCCACTTTTGTGCGCGGGTCTGGCAGTCAATTAATATTAAGATTCCTCAAGGTTGAGGATGAACAAAAAATTATAGTGAACGAAAAAGAAATGCACCAAGGAGACTGGTCATGTTGCGAATGTAACACAGACATTAAAGAACTTCCATTTAACCCGCGAAGTACTGATGATTTAAAATGTAACGACTGTATGTCAAAAGGACGTCCACCACGAGAAACTTTTGAAGGAGACTGGACATGTTCTAAATGTAAAGCAGGAATTACAACACTTCCATTTAGCCCTGACGATACTGCTAATCTTACATGTAAGGAATGCTACCTAAAGGTAAAGTCAGAACGACGACAAAGCAAAATGGTAGAAGGAGATTGGAAATGTATGGACTGTGGAACTGGTATTACATCACTTCCGTTTAATCCACGAGATCCGGATTCAGTAAGCTGCCGAGATTGTTTCGCAAAATAAACTGAATAAGTGAGTATCTACAGATACGAACAGTATAACTTTTACACATTTCTCTCTTAATTTTTGAGACAGAAATGTTGTTGAATTACAATTTTAATTAAAAAAATAACCGATATCTTCGGTTATTTTTTTACGCGCGAGTTACTCGTTTAAAAAAACAGGCCACAGGCTTGGATTTTTTATATAATTTCTTATACTATGAAGCATATGAAAAAACAAAACATTATAGTAACAGTCCTAGGAGTACTCATTGTTATTCTTGTCGCCGTAGGAGTGCGTTCCTCAGATGAAAATAAACTTACAGAGCTACGAGATGAAGTTTTAATCAGTAATGACCAAATGTGTTTCCTTTATGAAGACGAAGCTCAGGTTGACCCTGAATTTGATGTGCCTGATGCATATAACAGAGAATATGTAGAATTAACAATGTCAGATGATGGCAATGTTGCTGGAACACATAATATTATTCCATTTGAAAAAGACAGTAACTTTGCAACACTAATTGGTGTAACTGATGGTTCATTTGTTAACGTGATCGCGACTGCGAATGAAGAAGGAGAGACATGGCGTGAACAACGAATCTATCAAATTGATGATGATAAACTTCTCGTTGGGTATCAACCGATGTACGTGCCACGTTATGAGAATGAAAATGAAATTTTTATGTATGAAGATATTAACAAAATTGTATTTGAAACAGAGGAATTTTTCTTGCCAAAAGTTGATTGTGATTCAGTCGATAAAGATACTGTTCTATAGAAACATTGTTTTTCTTTTGACGTGTATAATAACTGTATGAATAGGCAACAGACATATTTAACAATCGCTTTTTGTGTCTTTCTTGTAGCATTAAATATATGGATGCTTGGCTTTGGAAAAATACTATGGTTAATGTCGAATGTGAATCTTTTGTTTCATGAGGCTGGGCACTTTGCATTTGGTTTCTTTGGGAGGTTTATTATGGTTCTTGGTGGAACCTTGGGTGAATTGATTATACCGAGCCTCTTTATTGGACATTTTGCGCTCCAACGGAATGTTCCAGGTCAGGTCTTCGGATGGTGGTGGGTTTCAACAGCACTGTATAATATTTCTATTTATATTGCAGATGCACGAGGACGTATCTTGCCTTTGTTAGGTGGTCAAGATGGTCATGATTGGGCATATCTCCTAGGGCGAACAAGTCTTTTGAATCAAGATATCCTTATTTCAAAGCTTGTTATTATTGTGGTATTTGGGATTACTGCCTATATGATTCACCTTATTTATAACTATTGGCATTTGCAGCAAGGTAAAATTCTCTCATAAGTATGTGAGGTTTTTTTATTGTCAAAAATATTATTTATTGATAAATTAAATATAGGAAACATAAATGAATATTAATTAAAACTAGTAATGATGATAGAGACAGTTTTGCAAAAAAACATGAGGGAAAATAGTTATCACTTAATGAAATTTCCTCAATATTTTCTAGTCATTGAGCTTATGGCTCATTGGCAAAAATTTAGAGCTATACCAGATGAAACTAAAAAACTTTTCCGTTATATTAAAGACGTTGGAAGAGGGTACGAAAATAAAATTCAAGAAGAAGTAATAGATGGAGGAACAATTTCTGATAAGAAAGAGAATTTTCATTTAGTTCCTATGGACTATTCTCGACTTATGTCTTTGGCTCAACACCAAGTGTCAAATGAGGAGCATTTGAGAATTATTCTGGATTTTATTTGTTCTGCGCAATTACTGCATTTGAGCATTATTGATTTTATGGAATCAATTCGTCCAGGATTACAAGAATTGGTTCTTGATGATTTTGAATCAACAAAAATTAACCTTAAAGAAGAGTTTGAAGAATCTTGGTACCAATGGATTATTAGAACGTTGTTTTATCATCCAGGGCAAGATATTAGTGTTGACATTGCTGGTATGCACTTAGATAAGGGTTTTATTACTCTAAATTGGCGCGCCACTGCTCCAGGCTTACAAGTAATGAATGTAATCACGGGAGAAATGTCTCACGTTGATATCCCAGAGGGGTATGTATTGATTCAGGCTGGTCTTCAGTTTGATTACTTAACAGGTATCAAAGCTTTACCTCACCGAGTAATTAATTCAAAAATTGTAATTAAAATTGCAAGATGTTGCCTTGTGGCTTTTTGTGACATCAACGGGTTACCTCAGTACGACAAAGCAAAGTTTGGCCGAACTCATACGATAAAATTCTTGGATTATATTAAATGGTCTAGGTCTGAACTATTAAAACGATTTTAACTTTTTTAAAGATTAGAGCTGCCTTGTTTCGAGGTAGCTTTTATTCATAAGGTAAAGGGTTTTTTATTTTGTTTAATTATGTAGAATACTTCCTATGTCAAACGGATCTATTCTACGTTTTGAAGACGTAACCTTTAAATACTCAGAAA
>JBLHWN010000004.1:0-20550 GCA_047629175.1 Minisyncoccia bacterium | reverse complement strand
TTACATGTATTTTAATTGAGATTAGTAGCCTTAAAAATATGTAGATTTGACATGACATCATTACCTCATCGTTCAATTTAGACATTAGTGTGATCGTTGGGTTTGAGGCGGCGGGGTTACTAAATGCCTTGGGTGGAGGTAAGTTGAATAAAGTCGAAAGGTGTTTTTTCTATACATTCCTTCTAAAAAAAGTATACTCACACTATGAAAACAAAAGGAGAAACATTTTATATTTATGGTAAAAAACCAGTTGAAGAACAACTTATGCGTAATCCGGAAAACGTGATGCGTGTTTTTATCTCAGATAAAATGGCAAAAAAAGACGGAGGATTCCAAGAGTTACGTGAATTCGCAAAAGAAAAACGTATTCCAATTAACCCAGTAACCAAGATGAAAATCCAAGATTACGTTGGTGACGTAAATGACCAAGGAGTTGTCGCACTTTTAAAAAGAGCTGACTATTTGGAATTTGATGATTGGTTTGAAACAGTAGACCTTGAAGCATTACCATGTGTACTGGTTTTAGATCATATTGAAGACACGCATAACTTTGGTGCAATTCTGCGTACAGCAGCTGCAGCAGGTATTGCTGGTGTCATTGTCTCAAAAGACCGCCAAGCCCCAATCAATGGGGTAGTCTACAAAACCTCAGCAGGAGCTTTAACTCAAGTACCTATTGTCCGCGTTTCAAACATAAACCAAAGCATTGCAAAGTTGAAGGGAAATAAATTTTGGGTTGCAGCTATTGATATGGCCGATGAAACAAAAAAGAATACAAGCCTCTGGGCGCAAACGTTTGATACCCCGATGGCGTTTGTTCTTGGAGCAGAAGGGAAAGGTGTTCACGAAAAAACACGAGAACATGCAGATTTTATTATTTCCATTCCAATGGAAAATGACATTGATTCATTGAATGTATCTGTTGCTGGTGCCGTTGTTATGTATGAATGGAAACGACAAATTTCAGCTCTTAAGAAATAATGTGACTCCACATTATTTTTTTATTCCTGACAACAGTTGTACCGTATTGTTTGTGTTAAAATAGGACTATGAATATAGCATTTACGAACATCCTGACTGCTCTTGGGTTATGGGCTCAAGAATACGCGCTTGCGGTTTTTGGTATTTTATTTGGAACTTGGATACTTTCTCATTTTATGAAAAGTATCATTACTCGAATTGTCAGAAAATCAATCCGGAGAGGCTCTTTTGTTTCAGAAATTGAAGAGGAAAAACGTGAAAATACCTTGATAAAAATTTCACATAATTTCTTTAAAATATTTATTTGGATTGCAGCAGCGTTAATGATTCTCGATCAACTTGGTGTTCCAATCGGGCCACTCCTTACAGGGGCTGGTATTTTGGGAGTAGCGGTAGGTTTCGGTTCACAGTCACTGGTTAAAGATATTATTACGGGTCTCTTTATTATTGCGGAAAACCAATTTCGGATTGGAGATTTTATCACCGTAAATGATAAATACTCCGGAACCGTTGAAGACATGACCTTACGCATCACTAAGTTACGTCAAATTGATGGAACTATCCACTATGTTCCAAATGGCGAAGTAGTCGTGGCTTCAAATAAATCAAAAGATTATTCAAAAGTTGATCTAAAAATTGGTGTTGGCTACAACACTGATCTTGATCATCTAGAGGAGCTGATTAATAAGGTAGGAGAAGACATAGCTCTAGATGAGAAATTTGCTGAGCATATCATTGACCCTCCTTATTTCTTGCGTATTGATGATTTTGGGGATTACGCTATTAACATCCACATCTCTGGAAAAGTACAACCTAAAAAGCAATATTTAATTAATGGTGAAATGAGACGTCGCTTGAAAAATATTTTTGACGAAAATGATATTGAAATTCCCTACCCGACTCGAGTTTCGATTAATAAATAAGTATATGTCCACCACTAAAAAAATTGCATTATCAGGGGTAAAACCAACAGGGAAACCACACATAGGAAACTATTTTGGTGCTATGAAACAATTTGTCGACATGCAAGATCAATTTGATATGTATGTTTTTGTCGCTGAATATCATGCCATTACGACAATGCAGAATGGACCCGAACTGCGAGCTGGTATTAATAACCTCGTTCTCGATTACCTTGCTATTGGTTTGGATCCAGAAAAGACTACCTTATATCGACAATCTGATATCCCAGAATTGACTGAGCTCACCTGGATTTTTAATTGCCTTGTGACCGTGCCATGGCTCGAGAGGGCACACGCGTTCAAAGATCGCACAGCAAAAGGGGTTGAAGCTTCGGTTGGATTGTTCGACTATCCTATTTTGATGGCTGCAGATATCCTCATTCCACAAAGTGAATTTGTCCCAGTAGGAAAGGATCAAATTCAACATGTTGAAATGGCACGCGAAATTGCCCGTAAATTTAATAATACGTATGGGGAAACATTTGCGGAACCAGAGGCGTACATTGTTGAAAACGTCGCTATCGTTCCAGGAACCGATGGGCAAAAAATGTCTAAATCATATGGAAATACTATTCCGTTATTCGGTACTGATGCTGAAATGAAAAAAGCGATCATGGGAATTGTTACTGACAGTAAATTACCGGAAGAGGTAAAAGATCCGGAAGAATGTAATGTATTTGCACTGCATAAACTCATTACCAGTGAACCTCAATTATCTGAGATTCGTGATGGTTATGAAAAGGGCGGTCTTGGATACGGAGACGCAAAGAAAATACTCCTGGAAAATTATTTGAAATTTATTGAGCCAATGCGGGAAAAACGAAAATACTACGAAGAAAATCCAGGAATTGTCCGACAAATTCTTGATGAAGGCAAAACTAAGATCCAGAAAGTTGCCCGAGCAAAAATGAAAGAAGTGCGCGAGAAAGTAGGCCTGTAATTTTGAAAAATCACAAATATATGATTTAATGTAGGAGAATTTAAATCATATAGTCATGGCAGCGTTTTCTCTATCTCGTGATTATAAGATTGATAACAATCCTAATCACAACAAAGAACCTAATAATAATTTTAAGATATTAATCTTTATTATCTTTATTATTTCAGTGCTTAATCTCATTATGTAAAAACCATTCAAGTTTCGAATGGTTTTTGTTATACTAAAATTATGTCAGATAAAAAACACTGGGTTACAAAATTGGTACCTGCATTAGCATTCGCTGCCGGGATTATTATTGCATCAGTAGGAGGGATTATGACAGTGAGTTCATCTATGAAACTTGCTCTGTTTGATTCAGAACCATATAGCATTGTTACTGAAGATCAATGTCGCTATGATTACAACAAGACTACCGAGGCGCCAAATTTTGGTACCTACGAACGAACTCCTGAGGAAGTGGCACTATGCCTTGATTCACGAAAAGCAGAAGAACTTGCTCGTTTCCAGAATAACCAAAAGGGGAACATGGTAGATGGAGTTGCATCATTGCTTGTTGGTGGGATTCTTTTATTAGCTTTTAGAAGAAGAAAATAACATGGAAGGAGGTCAATTTGAAATTGGATTTGGAGAGCATACTAAAATTACAAGAGCTACTAATATTAAGAATACGGACGAAGCCAGAAGTGCCTTTGGGTTTTCTCAAAAAGAATTAGATCAAATTTATAAAAATGAAAAAGGAAGGTCAGATAATGCTGACCAGTATCATTTAAATAAAATTGCCTAACCATCATATAGTTTTTTATTTTTCACTTTTTGTTAGAATTAATGTATGGAAATAACACAAAAAATAGACTTTAATACATCAGAAGGGCTGCGTTCGTTTTTCGGAAAAATTTATGGGAAAATGGCAAGAGGGGTATTGCTTACAGCTATCGTTTCTTTTGGGTTGGTTTATACAGCTCCGGGAAATGAATTACTTCAAATGGTATTTAGTTCACAAATTATCTATTACGGAGTTATAGGTATTGAACTTGCACTACTGTTCGGTATTCAGTGGGGGATTAATAAATTATCAAAACAATGGGCAGAGTATTTATTTTATTTATACGCTGGACTGAGTGGAGTGACCTTGTCAGTAATTCTTCTGGCTTATACGGGAGCGACACTGGTCTCTACCTTTGTTGCTGCTGTAGCAATATTTGCAGCACTGGCTGCTGTCGGTAAAAATATGAAATATGACATGTCAGGGTGGAAAGTATTTCTTTTTACAGGAATGTGGGGGGTATTTATTGCCTCGATTGCAAATATTTTTCTTCAATCGAGTCGTATTGATTGGATTGTAACTATTATTGCAGTTTTGGTGTTTGCAGGTCTGACGGTGTATCAATCTCAGTCATACAAACGAATGTATTTACAGAGTGAACAGGGTCAGGATCTAGGAAAAATGATAACCCTTGGTGCATTACATATGTACATCAATTTCATTATGATTTTTGTAAATCTGCTGAAAATTGTTGGTGGGCGAGATTAATGAAAATAAAACTTCTCATTGAGAAGTTTTATTTTGGACATTTCAAATATTTATGCGATTTTTAGGTTAAATATTTTAAGTACAATTATTTGTCGAACCTAATACTTATTTACTTATGAACAAAAAATAAATTGTTTTGTCCCACAGCATACTATTGCTACGACCAAAGCTCATAGAGATTTCTTTCTGTATATTTTTGACTGTTTCCTTATTAAAGATACAGAAACGACGGCTTATTTGATCGTCTTACCTGAAACTGAAGTATTTTATGAGATCAGAGATGATCAGAAACCTCAATTTCTCTTAACGTGTAAAACTGAAAATAATGAATTAAAATTTAGGAATGTTGATTTCGATTTTAAAAACATGAGTCAATTGAGACCAAAATCAACCATGAGGCACTTCCAAATCAATAATGGTGCTTACCTACTTAAAGTACCTTATCAGAATTCTGATAAAGCCCAGGTTTTTACTGAAATTGAAAGCGTAGTTAATAAATCCTCACCTTCACACGTACCAACTCATGAAGAGACAAATGGCAAGGAGGTGTTCACTCACCACTCTCTCGAAGAGCTAGAAAATATCCTTGATGCAGCTGTGGCAGCCGAAGATTATGAAAAAGCTGCGTACATAAGAGATGAAATAAATGAGCGCTAACGCAAAGTGATGTTGGGAATACCTGACGTCACTTTTTTTATTCCTATGTTTTGTTACAATTGGGCTACCAACGACGCACTGACAATGCCGAGGTGACACAACTCTCTGCCTTTGGAGACACATAAAAGAGCCCCCCACGACTTCTTCATAAGTGAAAAGGCGTGGGGGGAAACTGGGTGGCACCGCGGTTTAACATCGTCCCTGTATCTATACAATATTTTGTATGAATACAGAGGCGATTTTTATTTACATTTATTTACATCATATGGAAAACATACATATAAAGAAGATCTTGGATGCTCTTTATCCATTTTTTGCTACGTTCGTAGGTCTGACTGTCGGGTACGCACTTGCTACAAGCGGAGTTGTTCTAAAGGGTCTTGCAGCAGCGCTGAATACATATGCAGGGTTTGACAGAATCATTGAAACTACAACATGGATACTCCTTGGATTAGTAATTGCAAATCTCGTATATCAATTTCTTGCGCACCTTAATGCAAAAAGTACGTGGATTACATTATCACTCATGCTTGGGGTTGGATTATCACTAGGCTATTTTTCAATAGACACATTCGGTGAGATTATGAAACACTCAGGAATATTAACACTATAAAATTATGAAACGAACACATATAAAAAACTTAAAAGATCAATTAGGGGAAGAAGTAATCATCAAGGGGTGGGTTGATGTAGCGCGTGACCAAGGAAAGATGGCTTTCTTTGATTTTCGTGATTCTACAGGAAAGGTACAAGGAGTAGTTTTTGGAAAACCTGAAGTCCTAGAGATTGCAAAAAAGCTACGGCCAGAATGGGTCGTTGCTGTTACTGGGATTATCAATGAACGTAACGATAAAAACGCAAAAGAATTTATAGCAGAAGAAGCGGGAACAGGGTTGAGGGATTTCTTTATCAAAGATGTTGAAGTTGAAATAACTGGATTTGAAGTTTTGAATAAGGCTGAGACACCTGCCTTTGAGATTACTGAATCTACGCAAGACACGAACGAAGAAGTACGATTAAAAAATCGTTATCTGGACCTGCGTACAGAACGTATGCAAAAGAATATGCGAATGCGGCACAAGGTCGCAAAACTTTGTCGTGATTACTTAGATGAGAATAATTTTCTAGAACTAGAAACGCCGATGCTGACAAAATCAACACCAGAAGGAGCACGTGATTATGTTGTTCCAGCGCGATTATCACCACATAATTTTTACGCACTTCCTCAATCACCTCAACAATATAAACAATTATTGATGTCATCAGGAATGGAGCGATATTTCCAATTTGCTCGATGTATGCGAGATGAAGATCTCCGCGGAGACAGGCAACCTGAATTTACTCAACTTGATATGGAAATGTCATTTGTGAATGAAGAAGATGTGATGCAGGTAAACGAAGAACTCTTGATTAAGATTGTTACAGAAATCTATCCAGAGAAACGAATTCAAGAAGTACCATTCCCACGAATTCCATATGCAGAAGCTATGGATAAGTATGGAAATGATCGCCCTGACCTACGGGAAGATAAGGAGGATAAAAATTTATTAGCCTTTTGCTGGGTAACTGATTGGCCATTTTTTGAAAAAACAGCACATTCAGATGATCCACAAGCACAAGGAGAATGGACTTTTACTCATAATCCATTTTCATTATCAAAGCCAGAACATATTGAGAACCTGAAGAACAAAGAAAATATTGCAGATATTATGGCATCTCAATATGACATTTGTCTTAATGGATACGAAATTGGAGGAGGGTCAATTCGAGCCCATGATCCAGAGGTACTGCGATCTATTCTTTCTATTCTTGGTCATTCTGACGAAAAAATAGATGAAAACTTTAGTCACATGTTTAAAGCATTTGCTTCAGGTACACCACCACATGGTGGAATTGCTTGGGGATTTGATCGACTGATGATGATTTTACAAAATGAAAAAACTATTCGTGAGGTTATTGCATTCCCAAAAAATGGAGAGGGAAGAGAGCCAATGATGGAGTCCCCATCGCCGGTCTCAGAGCAACAGTTGAATGAATTGCACCTTGAATTAAAGCCATTAAAAAAAGAATCTAAGTAGGTTCTTTTTCTTTCTCAATCATTCTACTATTCGCACGAATAGTAGAATGATTATGAACTGGGTTTTTTAAGGGAATGATTTATAATAAAGAACATGAAAACATATACACCAAGTAAAAAAATTCTAGAAAAATATGCTGACGTAATGGTTAATTACGCTCTTAATGGAGGGAAGGGCATCAAGAATGGAGAAGTGGTGCATTTAAGCGGTAACGAGGCAAACAAGCCATTGTATGCCGCTGTATACAGAGAAATCATGCGTCAAGGTGGTCACGTAATTGGTAACTTTTCTATTAGTGAACCTCAATATTCAACAGGAAAAATTTTCTTTGAAGAAGCTTCAAAATCTCAAATTTCTTTTTTTCCAGGAAAATACTACACAGGACTTTTAGATACAATAGATCACTCTATCTATATCAATTCTGAGGAAGATCCTCAATTAATGAAAAATATTGATCCGAAGAAAATCATGCAAAAAGGTGAGTCATTAAAACCTTGGCGTGAGTGGCGGACACAGAAAGAAAACAAAGGTGAGTTCTCATGGACACTATGTAATTATGGAACATCTGCAATGGCAAAGGCAGCTGGATTAAGTCTTGAGGAATATTGGGCTCAAATTATTGAAGCTTGTTATTTAAAAGATACTGATCCTGTGGCGACATGGAAACAGTTGAATAAAGATATTCAAAAAAATGTTAAAAAGCTTAATAAGTTAATGATTCAAAAAGTGCATGTGCTTGGTAAGGATGTTGACCTGCATGTTAGTTTTCCAAAGAAGGTAGCTTGGAAGGGGGGAAGTGGCGCAAATATTCCAAGTTTTGAAATCTTTACGAGTCCAGATTGGAGAGGAACAAATGGATGGATTAATTTTAACCAACCATTGTATCGATACGGGAACGTAATCAAGGGAATCAAGCTTGAATTCAAAGATGGACTTGTTGTTAAGTCGTCTGCAACAAAAAATGAAAAAGTCCTCAAGGAAATGATCGCAACAAAGAACGCTGACAGACTTGGGGAATTCTCACTGACAGATGCTCGTTTTTCAAAAATTACCAAACCAATGGCTGACACCTTGTATGATGAAAATATGGGAGGGAAGTTCGGTAATACTCACGTCGCATTAGGAATGGCATATCGAGATTGTTACGACGGCGACCCAGGAAAGGTAACTGAAAAACAATGGGAAAAGATGGGGTATAATTTCTCATCTGTTCATACCGATATTGTTTCAACCACAGATCGAACCGTCACAGCGACACTCACTGATGGATCAGAAAAAGTTATCTATGAAAAAGGACAATTTACTATTTAAAAACCGCATTTCTGCGGTTTTTACTATTAAATTTTTAATTAGACTACTAACATTTGTTCATTGATAAATGGCGAATACTCGTCATGTTCTTTGTAGGAAAATTGATGGATGAGTGGTTTGGCTCCAAAAATTTCTACAACTTTTCTAAAGGCAGGTTCAAAAACCTGTGAGGTTAGATACGAACCGCTTGTTGATTGTGAAAATCCACTTGGGCCATGATAGTCCTTGAATAAGACTCCATGTGCTAAAAATAAACTAATATCCGCAACATAATAATCAGTTGCAGTGCCAAAGTTTTGTAACCACTGACTCATATCATGGCGTTCAATGTTTGCATTAAACTTTCGTAATTTTTCCCATTCGGCATGATGTAAATCAATCATTAATTGACCACTTGCAAGTCTGATTTCACTCATTCGTTTTTTTTCAAATAATCCAGCATTAGGTACTAACTTAACTCTTTTGCCGTCTTTGTCCTTCGGGTATACAAGCGAAGTTTTTACACGACTGACCGTTACAAACATATCTGAGAGATATTCAGCCCACGTTGGCTGAAGACCTAGTTTGTTCGCCTTTGCGATAAATCGCATGTCTTCATTTCTAGCTGTCGCCACATGACGAGTGCTAATTGCCCGAGGTATTTTTGAATTGATTAAGAAATCAGGCAATGGATGACCTTTGTCATTCCAGTAATTTTCTACCGATTTTTTAAGATGATCGCAATTATCTAGTTGCGAAAGGACCTCTTGGTCTGTTGAATAAAAAGAAATTGTTTTCATGTTATTAAATTTTAAGTTAAAGAACTATTTTCTGATGTCGCTATGACACCCTACAGGTCGGTTCCGGACGCGACCTGTTGGGTTTCATCGAATATGAAGATAGGTTACTTTCTAAATAATTGATCACTGAACTCAAGCGCCTTTCGTAACGTGCTGATATCAAAATTCTCATGAACACCGTGCATATTACAGTCTTCGTTGGCGAGAGATACTGAGATGACATTCATTTTCATTGTGTTTACAAAATCACTAACAATGGGAATGCTGCCACCCACATTTTTTATTGCAACTGGTTCTGCGTACACATGCTCCAAAATTTCTTGAATACTTTTTGATTTTTCTGAGTTTATATTTAATATAATTGGCTCAGAAAACTCACTTTCTGTAATTAGAATTTCAGCATACTGTGGAGTTATTTTTTCCAAGTGCTTAATTAATGTATCCAGGACAATTCGCGTGCTTTGTCCTGGTGCTGTGCGAATGTTAATTCGTGCCTCTGCCTCAGCAGGTATAATGTTCAAGTAGCCAACACCTGTATATCCTGACGATATTCCCGATATTTCAAGTGCAGGCCTCAAACCTGTTTGAGTATAAAAATCTAGTCCATCTTCTGTCAGTATCTCTTTAACTCCTGAGAGAGCCAGAATCTCGTCTTGTGTTGCCAGTGAAGAATTTCTCGCGATAACGTCACCTGTGACTGAATCAATACCGTCGTAGAAGCCAGGTACCAGGATATTATTTTTATCATCCTTGAGAGATGCTAATATCTGAGAAAGTACAAGCGACGCACTGGGAACACCTCCTCCGAAAATTCCAGAATGAAAATTATTAGGAGCCGTGATGATATTAACGGTAATATTTGAACCACCTCTAAAAGAATTTTCAATGGTAGGTCTGTTTTTTACTATTTCACCATCCGAAATTAAAACATAATCCGCAGCTAAGAAATCCTTGTGTTTTAAGAGTTGGGTACTGATATCAAGATTTCCAGACTCTTCATTTCCTTCAATCATGAATACAATATTATTCTTTAGTTGATTGCTTTTAATGAGTTCTAGAATTGAGTAAATGTGGACAAGAACCTGACCTTTATTATCAATAGCTCCACGAGCGCTCAGGCGATTATCTCGCTCAGTCAAAGTGAACGGGTCATGATCCCAACCATCTGTTTGCTCTGCTGGCTGAACGTCATAGTGTCCATAGACTAAAATAGTCTCCGCATGTATGTCGTGTTTGTATCTTGCCATCACAAGTGGGTTAGTATTTTTCCCCTTATCAATCCTTGTTTCAAATTTTGAGTTTTTGAATAATTGCTCTAGCCATAGGGCTGTTTTCTGGCAGTCGTTACTAAAATTTGGATCAGTTGAGATGCTCTTGAACGCAATGAACTGTTTTAATAGGTTCAGATATGTATTTGGTATTTTTTTTATATTGGTCATAATTCTATGCAAAAATACGATTACTTCATATTCTTGGTCAGAATGGTGAGCCATAATAATATAAGGCTCACCAAGTTATTCAGTTAAAGAACTTTTTTTCTTTTTATTTCATTCCGATATTTGGAAATCGCTAAGTATTGATTATCCATGCCAATTGCATGAAGATCACTATTCGCGAGACGGAATTCCATCTCAAGAAGATTACTTTTCATTCGGGCAATTTCTGCATCAGTGTTTCTTTTGTTTTTTATTATTTTTATTCTCATCTTTAACAATTTTTTGTTACTTACGTGTACTTCATAGCACCTTCTAGACGGGTTCCGGACCTCATCTAGAAAGTGCTATTAAGAATTTACTCATTGAAAAATAAAAACCAGCCATCTTTACAGAAAGGCTGGTTTTTACAGAGAATAGTTTTGCTAAGAGTTCTAGCAGTCGCATTCATTACAAAAATCAATCTTCCTTTTGAGGGAAAACACATGCCAAAACTTGCGATATGATTTTTGTGATGAAAGCGAATTCATAATTCAAACGTACACGAGTTTTATAAAAAGGTCAAATTTCATTTATAGATAAGAATTGTTACAATAGCGTGAGGTATGAATGCATTCACAGTAACAACTGAAAAATTCTCTGGACCCATCGACGTATTATTAAAAATGATCGAAAAGAGAAAGATGCCAATTAATGATATTTCTCTTGCAGATATTACGGACGACTATTTACGTTTTGTTCAAGGTCTTGAAGAACATTCATTGTCCCAACGAACTCATTTTATTTTTGTTGCAGCCGTTTTGACTCTGATTAAATCTAAATCTCTTTTGCCGACATTAGACCTTACTCACGAAGAAGAACAGGATATTGATGACCTGAAACGCAGAATAGAACTTCTCAGCAATTTTCAAAAAGGCGCAAAAAATATCAAAGATCACTTTAATATTTCTCCTTATTTTCACTATTTTAAAACACCTAAACGGGAAATATTTTTTCAACCTCATTCATCGATTGACCAACGGTCAGTCCACGAAGCACTCTTGTCTGTCTTGAAGCAAGTTCCAGAAAAAGAACCAAAAAAGAAAGAAGCATACGTGAAAATTGCAATACATATTGACGAAATGATGCATTCACTCGAAGAGCGGATTAGATTAGACTTGAAAAATACCACCTTTGATAATTTTATTGGCGGTGAGATAAAGAACAAACAAGAAGCAAAGGAAGTCAGGATCTATAAGGTCGTTGGGTTTCTTGCGATGCTCGAGTTAGTAAAAAATGGCGTACTAGGTGTTCTTCAAGAAAAGAATTTTAGCACTATAGAAATAGAAAAAATATGAAACCATACGAACAAAAAATTGAGGCATTACTCATGTATAAAAATGAGCCAACGAGTTACACCTGGCTTGCTAAAATGTTGGAGATGAAAAAAGAAGAGATCAAGGCAGTCATTTCTGATATGCAGGTGCATTATCAAAATAGGGGACTGATGCTTGTCGTCAGTGATGAATATGTTTCTTTGATGACCTCATCCATTGCGGCAGATATTATTGGAGATCTAAATAAAAGTCAAAAGGAAAAAGAATTAAGTAAACAAGCCCTTGAAACTTTGGCTATTGTTATGTATAAGACGCAGGTTACAAAATCAGAGATAGATTATATTCGAGGAGTAAACTCTGTGTTTATTCTACGTAATTTGTTAATTCGTGGACTTATTGCAAAGAAGCCAAATTTGCTGGATAAGCGTTCACCATTCTATGTTCCAACTCATGACACCTTATCTCATCTCGGTATTGCTGAAGTAAAAGACATGCCAGGCTTTAACGAAATCAAGAAAAATTTGTACACCATTGAAGATGAATATCGTGAAGAACAAGCAGAATCTGAACCTATGGTAGTAGGTAGTGCAGATCCTGTAGTAGAATAATAATATGATTGAAACACTTTTACTCTTTAAAATCCTACTGCCAACGGTCGCAGCTTTTATCATTGGAATCGCTTTGACTCCAATGTTTAGTCATCTTTTTTATAAATATCGTCTTTGGAAAAGAACATCACGAATCGATAAGACAAACATACGAGAAAACGGTAATGACATGGGGGATTATTTTGAAAAAATTCACAACCCGGAAGAAACAAACACCCCGCGTATTGGAGGTGTGATTGTTTGGTTCTCAGTGGTACTTACGGTATTTTTGACCATTATTATGTCTGAATTGTTGGCTGGTTTTGGTCTAGAAGATATTGAATTTATTAGTCGTGAGCAAACGCTCATTCCGTTCCTCTCGTTGCTTCTTGGTGCTGGTCTTGGGCTCGTTGATGACTTACTTCAGATTTTTGGATCAAAGACACAATTGTTAATTGGAATTCCTCGCCGAATTCGCATCGCATTTGTCCTGTTTATGGGAGCTGTCGAAGGGTTATGGTTCTACTACCGATTAGATTATCAAAGTATTGATTTACCATTCACTGACGTGGATCTTGTGCTTGGGTTTGGATTCGTATTCTTTGTGATGTTCGTTGTTCTAGCATTGTTTTCAAGTAGTGTTATCGATGGCGTAGACGGACTCGCTGCAGGAGTCCTAGCTAATATTTTCGCGGCGTATGGATTTATAGGCCTTATTCAGGAACAATTTGATATAGCAACATTTTCATTCGTTGTGATGGGTGCCTTGCTGGCATTTCTCTGGTTTAATATTCCACCAGCTAGATTTTACCTTGGGGAAACAGGTGTCTTATCCTTAACGTTATCCTTAGCCGTTATTATATTTTTAACGAATACTATTGTTGAATTTATTATTATAGGTCTTCCGTTAGTGATCACCTCAGCCTCATCTCTCGGTCAGATTATTGCTCGGCGTTTCTTTAATAAAAAAATACTGAAAGTGGCACCACTGCATCACCACCTCGAACTTATAGGTTGGAGCAGAGCAAAGATTACTATGCGTTATTGGATCTTTTCACTTATGTGTTGTGCGTCAGGGATTATTCTTGTAATAATTGCTTAATATATTATGTCTACTCCCACTAAAAAACATGCACTAAATAAGAAATTCCTTTGGATTGTCCTTGTATTACTGGCCATTGGTCTGATTACTTTTGTTTCAACTTCCCTGGGTATCTACACTGAAGATAAATCTCAATTTTATGCAATGATAATCCGCCACATCGGTTTAGGTGTCGTTGGTGGGTTAGCGGCCATGTATGGAATTTCCCGTATTCATTTTTCTGTTTGGAAAAAACTTTCCCCATATATATTTGTCGCAGGAATTATTTTGACCCTGCTTGTTTTTTCACCACTTGGAGTGAGTTATGGAGGAGCGCAACGCTGGATATCACTCGGGTTTATTTCATTCCAACCTGCTGAACTTTTAAAGTTTGCGGTAATTGTATTTTTCTCTTCCTGGTTCGCACATTTCCAGGAACAAATAAAAGATTGGAAGTTTGGGCTACTGGCTTTTCTGGGATTTCTTGCGATCGCACTTGTACCTCTTATGTTACAGCCGGATTCTGGAACCCTTGTACTCATCGGGCTTGTTTCCTTCATTATTTATTGGCTTCGTGGTGCTCCCTGGAAGCACATAGTGCTCAGTGTGGTTATTGGAATGATAGCAATTGGTGGATACATACTCGTAAACCCACATATTATTGAACGTATTGAGACCTTCCGTAACCCAAACCAAGATCCATATGGTTCTTCCTACCAAATCAGACAATCGCGCATTGCTATAGGCTCAGGAAAGCTCTACGGACGTGGGCTAGGGCAAAGTGTACATAAATTTGGGCCGTATCTCCCAGAATCAAATAGTGATTCAATTTTTGCAATTTTTGCAGAAGAGTACGGGTTTATAGGAGGCGTTCTTCTTATTTTCCTCTACGGACTTTTTGGCTTCTTCGGATTTAAAGTTGCACGGCATGCACCTACACCATTTGCACAAAATCTTGTAATAGGAATTGTACTTTTGATTGTTATTCAGGTTTTCTTTAATATTGCTGCAATATCTGGATTGGTGCCGCTCTCTGGATTACCATTAATCTTTATGAGTAACGGAGGAACAGCTCTTATTGTTACTTTGGCTCAATTGGGGATAGTTTTGAATATTTCTAAGTACACAAAAAAAAGAATTGATTTAAAGAAAATAAGAGTGTAGAAAAATTAGTACCCTGTGCTATTTTTTTAATTAGAGGATAATTTCTCATATTAAATAGATGCCATTATGTTATAATAAAAATATGAAAATCGTTTTAACAGGAGGTGGGACAGGAGGGCATTTTTACCCTTTGGTTGCTGTCTCAGAAGAACTTACGCGAATAATTGACAAAGAAAATCTTGCGGAGACGTCAATTTATTACCTATCAAATAAACCATATAATAAAAAAATTCTTTATGAGAATGGAATTATTTTTAAACGAGTGAGTGCAGGAAAATTACGTCTAACTCTTTCTCTGAAAACTATTCCAGATTTATTTATGGCAGGAATTGGAGTTATTCAAGCGGTTCTTACTGTCTTTTCTATCTACCCAGACGTTGTTTTCTCAAAAGGAGGCTACGCAGCATTTCCAACAGTGTTTGCTGCGCGTTTGTTGGGTATTCCAATTATTGTACATGAATCAGATTCTATTCCTGGACGCGTGAATAAATGGTCTGGGAAATTTGCTCAATCTGTTGCTGTTTCGTACAAACAGGAAATTGATTTTTTTCCAAAGGATAAAATTGTTCATACAGGGCAGCCAATTCGCCATGACTTGCTTGAGCCGACAGAGAAAGGTGCTTATGAGTTTTTAGATCTTGAACAAGAAACACCAATTGTTCTCATTCTCGGGGGGTCACTCGGTGCTCAAACCATTAACTATGCTATCGAAGAGGCATTACCCTACCTATTGGAAAAATACCAAGTCGTTCATCAGGTTGGAAAAAATAATCTCGAAGAAATGAAGAAATTAACAGAAGCAACACTCGTAGATAATAATTTTAAATACCGCTATCATACTTTTGGAGAGCTCAATACCTTGTCTTTGAAAATGCTTGCTGGGGTCACTGACGTTGTGATTTCGCGTGCAGGTTCAACATTATTTGAGATTGCTCACTGGGGTCTGCCATCTATCATTATTCCGATTACCAATTCATATGGGAATCATCAAATTAAGAACGCCTATAACTATTCCCGTGAAGGTGCGTGCATTGTTATAGAGGAAAATAATCTTTCAGAACAATTATTGGTATTTGAAATTAATAGAATCTTTGATGATCCGAATATTATTAAAAAAATGAAAGAAGGAGCGGCACGGTTCTCAATTCCAGGTGCAGCAGAACATATCGCTGAAGAAATTATAGCTATAGCCCTGGCACACGAAAAATAATCCTTTCAGAGGGTTATTTTTTTTGTTACACTCAATCGTATGAATACAGAAAACGTAGTAACACGAATGGCACCTTCGCCAACAGGTAAATTCCATATTTGTTAAGTGCGGACAACGCTCTTTAATTACCTTTTTGCACGACATAATAATGGTAAATTTATTATCCGATCAGAAGACACTGACAAAGAACGTTCAAAGCCAGAACATGAGCAAAATATGCTAGATTCTCTGGAGTGGCTTGGTATGGAATTTGATGAATTCTATCGGCAATCAGAGCGAACAGAAATTTATCAAGAGCATATCCAAAAACTAATTGCTTCAGGGCATGCCTACGAAGCTGAGGCTTCAAATGATGATCCTGGTAAAAAGGTTATTCGTTTCAAAAACCCAAACACAAAAATTACTTTTACTGACCTCATTTTAGGTGATATTAGTTTTGATACCGAAGATCTCGGTGATTTTGTAATTGCGCGTACCATTAATGCACCCATCTATCATTTAACGGTGGTTGTCGATGATGGACTTATGGAAGTAACTCACGTTATTCGTGGACAAGAACACATTAATAACACTCCTAGGCAAATTTTAATCCTAGAGGCACTTGGCTTTGCTCGTCCAAACTATGCTCATCTTCCTCTTATTATGAGCCCTCGAGGCGGAAAACTTTCAAAACGTGACCCAGAAGTTATTCCAACCCTTGAATATGGAGAACAGGGTATTCTTCCAGAAGCCTTGTTGAATTTCATGGCATATATTGGTTGGAATCCAGGTGATGAACGTGAAATTATGTCAAAAGAAGATTTAATCAAAGAGTTTGATTTATTGAAAGTACAAAAAGGGGGAGGAGTTTTCAACGTTGATAAATTACATTGGCTCAATAAACAGTATCTCAATGAATTATCAGAAGATCAATTTGATGAATATATTGCACCGCTTTTTGTAGATCTTAAAGCAACGCCAATCTATAATGAAGAAATGCTGCAGAAAATTACGCCGATCATTCGTGAACGAACGAACCATATCAATGACGTAAAAGTAATGATTACTGAAGGCGAACTTGATTATTACTTTGTTGCTCCCGAAATTGACCTGGAAAAAGTTATATGGAAAAAGGGAACTGCAGAAAATACTGTTATTCATTTAGAAAAAGTTTCAGAAATGATCGAGAGTTATCCTGGAAATTGGGATAAAGACGCCTTGAAAGAATTTATTTTTCCATACGCTGAAGAAGTGGGGAAGGGGGACGTCCTCTGGCCGCTTCGATTTTCTTTATCAGGCCGAGACAAGTCACCTGATCCCTTTACTTTATTAGAAACGCTTGGAAGAGAGACGGTTCTCCAACGACTTCGAAACACCATCGACGCATTAAAAAAAACCTCTGCGTAAGTACGAGGTTTTTTCTCAAAATAGAGAATCCTTATTTTTTTTATTATACAAATATGACCCCTTAAACATGATATAATTTTGAAATGAGAATCTTATTTAAAAAATTCACCCTATTAATAATCCTTGGTATATTGATTGCTCCAGGTTTTTTAAATGTACATGCTCAAACGACCGCTGAATTAGAACAGCAAATTGAAGATCGTGAAGAAGAACGCCAGGAATTAGAGCGCGAGGCTGAAAGAATCAGGCAAGAGCTTACAGAGGTTGGTGCAGAGAAAGGAGTACTCACGGCAGAATTGAATAGGATTAATGCAGATAGAAGGAGCCTTGAAAGTTCAATTAAAAAAACGGAAAATAAAATTGATTCTCTAAGTAGTAAAATTTTTCTATCTGAAAAAGATATCTCACAATATAATTCAGATATAAAAACACATTCAGGTACAGTTGCAGCGCTCTTAAGAGGAGTTGAGCAACGAACGAATATGTCATTTTTTGAAGTTCTTGCTTCAGCGCAGGATTTCTCTGACTTTTTTAGAATTCGTGACGCCTATACACAAATCCAAACACCTCTTATTAAGACAACACAATTACTCGAGGAAAAAAAGATTGATCTACGTAAGCAGAATATGGTGCTTGCAGAAGAACAAGATGACCTTGAATCCGAAAGATTTGTTCTTGACGACCAACGTTCTATTGTACAAATAAAAGAGGACGAGAAGGCTAATATTTTAAATATTACAAGAAAAAAAGAGTCTTCTGTTCAAAATAATCTTAATACAACCCTGGCTACTATTCAGGCACTTAATGCGGAAATTCGTAATTTTGAATCAAAACTAGAATTCGCCCTTAACCCAAACTCGATCCCTCAGAAAGGTTCAGCAGTATTTGGTTGGCCGCTCTCGAGTGTATTAATAACTCAACGATTTGGTAAAACTGTTTCGTCTGAACGCCTGTATGTTTCAGGGTCACATAGCGGAATGGACTTCAGAGCCGCTGTTGGAACCCCGGTCTATGCGGTAGCTGATGGAGTTGTTAAAGGGATTGGGAATACTGATGCTCAATGCTATCGAGCCTCATTTGGTAAGTGGGTGTTTATTGACCATGATAATGGTCTCTCTACTACTTCTGCACACTTATCGACTCACAAAGTAAAAGAAGGGGATCAAGTTAAAAAAGGAGATCTTATTGCGTATTCCGGTAATAGTGGACGGAGTACCGCGCCACATCTGCACCTTACGGTATATGCTACAAAAGGAGTTAATGGGGAACAGGGGGCTCGCGTGACTGAACGACCAAGTTCAGCGTGTCCTGGAACTGATTACCGGATGCCACTAGCACCAACGTCAGCATATCTTGATCCTTTGGCATATTTGCCAAAAACGGACGCTTCTTTCTTTAAACATAACTAATTTATTTATTCTTCAGCTTTACTGGTATAATAACAACATGAAAACAACCTACAAAACAGGGGAGAAAGGTCTCATTAAATGGCTCCTTATTATTATTATTGCTATTATCCTCGCATCATATTTCTTTGACTTTAGCGTTCAGGATGCTATTGAGAACGAACAGACGCAATCTAACCTTGGATACATCAAAGAGAACTTTATCTATTTTTACGATACGTATTTGAGAGCGACTATTGAGTATCTTTGGAATGATATTTTTATTGATCTTATTTGGAATACTTTTACTGAAAACATGCAGGCAATTCAAGATGGAGAACCAACAGTCTTTGAAGACGCAGCTAATTCACAAATTGATATTCTAGAACAAAGTTTGTAAATATAAATCATGAATAAAAAGCCTGATGGGTTTTTGCTTTTTAAGAGAAAGAACACTATGATGCAGGTATGAAAACTATTATTAAAAATGCAACGTTCATTAAGGGTGTGGTAGGTGAAGATGCTGTTATGTATGACGGCACACCTCATATTGCATTTATTGGTAGATCTAACGTCGGAAAATCTAGTACGGTTAATGCAGTGCTAGGAAGGAATAAATTGGTGAAGGTTGGAAACACTCCAGGGAAGACACGTGAGATTAATTTCTTTGATGTAACGACAAGCGAAAACCAGCATTGTTATCTGGTTGATCTTCCTGGATACGGATATGCTAAGCTCTCTAAAACAGACCGTAAGAAGCTAAAAGACCTCATCGAGTGGTATATCGTGCACCCTGAGGCAGATACGGCTCTTGTATGCCTAATTATTGACTCAAAGGTGGGGTTAACTGGTGCTGACAAAGAGTTTATTCATCTAATGGATCAAGCAAACAAGCAGTACGTGATTGCATCTAATAAGATAGATAAGATCAACCAGAAAGCACAGAACCAGCTGAGAAAGGATCTGGTAGAACAAGTTCGACCTGGAACACAGATATTCTATTATTCTGCTACAAAAGGAAAAAATATCCATTTGTTACAGCAGCATTTGTTTAAGACGGAAGACAAGGAGTCCTAATAGGGCTTTTTATTATAAAAGAGGTGTGGAGACTCCACCTTAAGGGTATCGAGAAGCTTTGTTTATTAATCCAGGGGGGTATTTCAGGCTTATCTGAATATACAATGTCGTAAAATCCCCTTTATACGACACCGTAACTCATTGAATTTATATATGTCCAAAAGGGCTAAGGTTGAAGTACATAAAAATTAAATCTTAGTATGACTAAATTTTATAATGTCGTTACTCGAAAAACCGTAAATAAAGAAATTAACGACAAATATATTTATCACAAAGTAGGTGTTGTAAACGTAACAGAGAATGGTGGTTGGTTTTTGCAGTTGTATCATCAACCAGATACTGATTATATGATTTTTGCTAATCATAATGAAAATTTACCCGTCATAGATTTTGTTCCAAGTGAGGCTGAATAATACTACTCCTTTGCCTAATATTTTTTTCGACAAACATATATTTACTTAAAATTAAACTTAATATCAACTTACAAACTTGAGCCATCTTTAGTGGTGGTAAGTGATGCTCCCAAACCTCTTTCTATCAAACCCCTAATGCACACAGCAAAGGCTTCTATCCTAACCATAACTGACCATGGTATTTTATAGATAATTCTTACTCCTTATGATAGAATCCTTTCATATGGCAATTAACAAACAAACAATACTAAGATCACTT
>JBLHWN010000003.1:0-22769 GCA_047629175.1 Minisyncoccia bacterium | reverse complement strand
AACTTTGCATTATGTGCGATAAAGATCTGGCTTTTTGCAAAACGACCTTTGAGGTCCTCGTATTCAGGGCCACCAATGAATACCGGTTTACCTTCGAGCATCTTTTCTGTTACATGATGAACCGCCATTGCTGCAATTTCTATCTTGCGATCAATTGAGTAGAGCTGGTTTACATCAACGCCGTCAGTGGTTCGGTAACCAACTTGGATGAGGCGATCGTCAGGTCCAGTTCCGGTTGTCTCGGTGTCGAGAAAAATAAGTGTGTTTTTCATACAACAATTATATCTGGATCCTTGATCGGCGTCGAGGGCGATTCTCCAGAGTCACTTGAAACTAAGTATATTTCCTTTATACTTGTTCCATATGACACTACAAGAACAAATGAAAGAAAACATGAAAGCAGCTATGAAGGAACGTAACAGTCAGGCAGTTATGACCTACCGAGGGCTTATGTCAGCTATGACTAATGCAATCGTTGCGTCTGGAAAATCGCCAGATACACCAGTTGATGACGTAATGGCAATGGAGGTTTTAACCAAAGAATCAAAAAAAAGAAAAGATTCTATTACTCAATTTACTGATGCAGGGCGTCCAGAACTTGCTGAGGATGAAAAGGCAGAACTTGCATTGATCGAAGCATACCTACCTGAAATGATGTCAGTAGAAGATATCAAAACTATTGTTTCAGCTAAACTTACGGATATGGGAGATGCTGTAAATAAAGGTCAGCTTATGGGAGCGTTGATGGGGGAACTGAAAGGGAGGGCTGATGGTAATGATGTGAAATCAGTGATTGATGAAATGCTTGCGTAATAGCAGTCACCTCAAGAATATTTCCAAATATATATTCGCTAAAGCTCATTATATTTCTGAGCTTTTTATTATTTTATAATTCTTCTATTCTAGGGAATACAAGAATTGTCCTTTGACTTGCAACTTAATCTTAATAATTTAATATTATGCTATATGAAAAAGTTTATCTTACAAATTATTGGAAACGCACTTGTTGTTTTTTACGTCCTGCCTTCAGTTATTGACGGAATCACTATCGAAGATGCACGAACAGCAATTATCGTTGCGGTATTATTCGCTGTGATTAATTTCTCAGTCAAACCAATTTTAAAAATCATTACTCTTCCATTAAACATCCTGTCGTTTGGGCTATTTGGGCTTTTGATTAACGTGCTTTTGTTTTGGTTTGTTGCATCAGTAATTGATGGATTTACGGTTGTAAATTTCATTGCAGCATTCTGGGGGGCATTAGCGCTAACCGTCGCAAATTGGATACTCGATAAACTAACAGGCTAAGGTCTGTTTTTTATTTGAATAATGACCAAGAATTACTCTTGATGTATACTATGTATATGATTCAACTATTTAAAAAGAAAAAAGTTATAGTAACGCATAACGGATCGTTCCATGCCGATGATATATTTGCGTGTGCGAGCTTGAGCTTGTATCTCGATCAAGAAAATCAACCGTTTCAGATTTTGCGATCACGAGATGAGAAGGTTATTAATGGTGCCGACTACGTCGTAGATGTTGGAGGAATTCATGATGACTTGCTAAATAGATTTGATCACCATCAATCCGGTGGCGCAGGTAAAAGAGACAATGACATTCCATATGCTGCATTTGGTCTTGTTTGGAAAAAATTTGGACCATTATTATGCAAAGAAGAAAATGTCGTGGCTGATGTTGACCGCCGTATTGCGCAACCAATCGATGCTATTGATAATGGGATAAGCATCAGCGAGCCAACTGATTGTGGTCTTTGCGATTATGGGATTTATGGAATAGTAGGAGCCTATCAAAATACCTGGAAAGAGGCAGGAGACACAGAGATGCAACTAGATAATTTTTTGTGTCTTGTTGATTTCTTTAAGAAGCTGCTTAAGCGGGAAATTAATCGTTCATTCCATCGACTTGAAATGGTTGAGCAAATACAAGATGCCTATGATACGGCAGAGGACAAGGTAGTCCTTGAAATTCCATTTCACGTGAGCGTTGGTGCATTGATCCAAGTCCTAGATAAACATAAAGAAGTTATGTTTATCGTGTGCAAGAGTAATACTAATTGGAAAGCACTAGCCATGAGAAAAGAAGCGTGTTCGTTTGAGAATCGGAAGTCTCTCCCTGCTGCATGGGCTGGTAAGCGCGGGAAAAATCTAGCTGAGATAAGTGGTGTTTCTGACGCAGTATTCTGTCACAATGCATTATTTATGGCAGTAGCAAATTCCCGTGAAGGAGCGCGAAAGTTAGCTGAATTTGCTCTGAAGAATTAAGAAAAACCGTATGTCCTTATTTTAGAAAGACGTACGGTTTTTTATTTGCGTTTGATATGCTGAATGTGCTTAAGATATTATTGAGCCATTTGTTAAAATGTTTTCTCTTTATCTTAAATACAAATCCAAGCTCCATAAATTGCCGGTCGATATTTTGAATAACTTCCTCGCTAAAATCAGGTTTAATATCAACTTGATAGTTTCCCCAAAACATAAAGCTATATTTTTGTTAGGATTTCTAACACCAGTTATACCGTATTTATTGCATCTTGCAAAATACTTTTAAAAACATAGACTAGGTCCATTATGGCGCTTATTGATGAAGTACAATTACATATAAAAGCAGGTGACGGGGGTGATGGAGTTGTTCGTTGGCGCCAAGAAAAGTTTCGTCCAAAAGGAGGTCCTGGAGGAGGAAATGGTGGAGACGGAGGAGATGTCTATGCAGAGGCTGTTGCAGATCTTGGGTACCTTGATTATTACCTTCACAAGAAGAGTTTTTCAGCTGATTCTGGGGACCCAGGGGGTCACAATTCTCGTGAAGGTAAAAACGGAGAAGATGTCTTTTTGAAATTCCCTCGTGGAACAGTTTTGACTAATCTAGATACGGGTGAGGAATTCGAGCTCCAAGAGATTGGTCAGCAGATTAGAATTCTCGAAGGGGGACGAGGTGGTCTTGGAAACGAGCATTTCAAGTCATCGACTAACACGACACCTTACGAATGGACACCTGGAACGCCAGCACAAGAAGGTGAGTTCAAGATCGAACTCCGACTCTTTGCTGATATTGGTTTCGTTGGGTTACCAAGCGCAGGGAAGTCGACACTTCTTAATGCACTAACGAATGCTAAGTCAAAAGTAGCAGCCTACCATTTCACGACTCTTGATCCGCATTTAGGTGATATGCATGGATATGTTCTTGCTGATATTCCTGGGATTATTGAAGGAGCATCAGACGGGAAGGGGCTCGGTCATAAATTCCTTCGCCATATTAAACGTACAAAATCATTAGTACACGTACTTGGTTTAGATTCAGAGGACCCACTGAATGACTATAAAGTTATTCGAAAGGAGCTAGAAGAATATGATACTAAGCTCATTGAGAAAGAAGAGATTATTCTTCTTTCGAAAAATGATCTTGTTGATGAAAAGGAAGCAAAAAAGATGATGACAAAAATCAAAAAAGCTGTTGGACATAATAATGTTTTCACGATGACAGCCTACGATGAATCCTCAATCAAAGAATTTAAAAAAGTTCTGACGATCTACCTTGAAGCACAGTAAAACCAACCTGTTAGAGTTGGTTTTTAGCGTGACTAATTATAGGTAATAGTAATGAATGTGTACCTTAGGTATTCATGAGTCACGTACTATTGGTACATGTTTAGCAATGAACAAAGTTCCGCGTTGAGGATCCAAAAATATGAAATGACACGTTCTTAGCATAAGATTTTTATTCAGTTTAATAATAATTATGTCAAAAAATATTGTTTTTTAGCTATCATCGTTTAGAATAAAGAACATGACTACAGATATGAAAGGCTACACAGCTACTATTGGACTCGAGATCCATGCACACTTAAAAACAAAAACTAAAATGTTTTCTCAATCTTTGAATGACCCACATCATGCTGGGCCCAATCAAAATATTTCTCCTGTTGACTTGGCACATCCAGGAACCCTACCGACTATTAACAAAAAGGCTGTTGAACATATGGTTCGTATTGGGCTGGCTGTTGGAGGTGAAATCGCGAATTTTACTGAATTTGATAGAAAGAACTATTTCTATCCGGATATTCCTAAGGGTTACCAGATCTCTCAGTTAAAATACCCAATTGTATCAAAGGGAACCCTTGCTGGTTTTGACCTGACGCGTATTCATCTTGAAGAAGACACGGCAACCTCAAAACATCACGATACGCACTCAGACGTTGATTTTAACCGTGCTGGAGCACCGCTTATGGAGTTGGTTACCGAACCTGTACTTCATACATCAGAAGACGTCATGATGTTTGCTAGAGAGCTGCAACTACTTTTACGTTACCTCGGAGCTGGTGATGCAAATATCGAAAAAGGTGAAATGCGTGTCGAAGTTAACTTATCAGTATCAAAAACTGATGAATTGGGAACTAAAGTAGAGGTGAAAAATATCGGTTCAATATCGTCAGCCGGAAAAGCTGTAGAATTTGAAATTGAACGCCAGATCGAAGCCTTAGAGAATGGTGAAGAGTTATTCCAAGAAACACGTGGTTGGGATGATCAAAAAGAAATTACCTTTTCTCAGCGTTCAAAAGAAAATGCAAAAGACTATCGATATTTTCCAGAACCAGATTTACCAAAATTGTATCTTCATGAAATTTTCGACCTTGAATCAATGAAGTCTGATATTCCAGAATTACCGGCGCAAAAACGTATCCGCTATGTTTCTGATTATGGAATTAAGTCAGAAGATATTGAGTCATATGTTGGTAACCACAAAATGGCGTTATTTTTTGAAAAAGCCGTTAACGGTTTTAGTGGTGATAGCGATTTGATTAAAGCAGCATCTAACTATATTACCTCTGATATTATTGGAATCTTAAAATCGGATGATTTCAAAGAATTTGATAAAAATGTTTGGGAAACACTAGATCCGATTATGTTTGGAAAATTAATTTCCATGGTAAACAAAGGAGATCTCGGGTCACGTGGAGCAAAAGATATCCTGGCTCATATGATCAAAGAAGGAGGAGATCCTCAAACACGCGCTGAAGAAAAAGGATTAATCCAAGACAATGACCCCGAAGCCTTAAAGGGAGTCGTACAAGGTATCATTGACGCAAATCCTAATCAAGCTGCTGAGTTTAAGGCAGGGAAGGAGACACTCATGAAATTCTTTGTAGGAATGGGAATGAAAGAAACAAAAGGTGCAGGAAATCCAAAGATTCTTAGTGAATTATTTACGGAGTTGCTTAAATAAAATAACACCTTTCGATTACTCGAAAGGTGTTATTTAATTAGTATGTATTTCTGATGAGATACTATTAGACTTCGTTCCTTTCTGGTAGAGGCCAGCCAGTAAAGAATGTTCCAACTATAAAAGAAAAAAGAAAAGGTGTAATTGTTCTTCAGGTTCTGGTATTTGAGAAAATCAAAACATGAAGGGTAGGATTGGGATAATCCAAATAAAACTATGTACTGTATAAATAGACTTGTCAATATATTTATTAATCACAACCTTTCAGGTACACTCAATACCATGAATAAACAAGGAAAACTCCATCCAATATCACAAACAATCCGTACTATTAGTGAGATTTTTGTGAACATGGGATTTGAAATTGCCGACGGCCCGCATATTGAGGACCAGTGGCACAACTTTGATGCGCTGAATGTGCCAAAGGATCATCCGGCACGCGACATGCAAGATACTTTTTTTGTTCGCGGAGAAGAAAAAAATGTTCTGCGCACACACACGTCCTCAGTACAAATTCGCTTTATGGAGGAGTTTGTAAAATCTGGAAAGGAGTTACCGCTCAAAATTGTTTCCCCTGGACTTGTCTTCAGGCAAGAAGCCACTGACAGGACTCACGAAGCGCAGTTCCATCAACTTGAAGGTCTCGTGGTTGGTGAAGGAATTTCTCTTGCCCACTTAAAAGGAACGCTTGAAACATTCCTGAAAGAATACTATGGGCGGCCGATTGAATTTCGGTTTCGACCTGGCTATTTTCCATTTGTTGAACCAGGAATTGAAATTGATCTTAAATTCGGAGACAAGTGGCTAGAGGTTCTTGGTGCCGGAATGGTCCATCCTAATGTTCTCCGGAATGTAGGTATTGATCCTGAAAAATATTCAGGTTTTGCATTCGGAGTTGGCATTGATCGCCTTACCATGATGAAATACCAAATTGAAGACATTAGAGTAATGTACCAAGGAGACATGAAATTACACGATGCAATCCGGCCGAAGCCATCCTCAGCTCGACTGGGGTTCCAGGTTTAAATAATATTATGTTGATTTCAAGAAACTGGCTTCAAAGCTATTTTACAAATGAATTACCTGATGCTGATACAATTGCAAATACTTTGATGTTGCATGCCTTTGAGGTAGAAGGGGTGAAGAACGGTGTCATTGATATTGACGTACTTCCTAACCGAGCGCACGATTGTTTGTCTCATGCTGGAGTTGCTCATGAATATGCTGCATTAATGAAATTAGAACTAAAACAAGATCGTTACCATTATCACCAGAATATTAACCATGATGAAAATAGTATTAAGATTGCTATCGAAAATCACGATCAATGCTTCCGTTACATTGCGCGGAGAGTTTCTTGTTTACAGGTACAGGAATCACCTGCGTGGCTCATAGAAAATCTTGCGGCTATTGGGCAACGTTCAATTAATAACATTGTTGATGCAACGAATTACCTCATGTTTGATTCTGGTCAGCCAATGCATGCTTTTGATGCGGATAAAATTGCTGGAGGTATTACTATTAGAAATGCCAAAGAAGGCGAAGAAATGATGACCTTAACAGGGGAAGAGCTTGTGCTTACGGTAGCTGATCTTGTTATCGCTGATGATGAGGGAGTGTTAGCTCTTGCTGGTGTAAAGGGTGGGAAAAAGGCCGAAGTAGACGAAGATACTACAAACGTCGTAATTGAGGTAGCAAACTTTAATCCACTAACAACGCGCCAAACGGCTCGCCGAGTAAAGATTCAAACTGATTCTTCAAAACGTTTTGAAAATGGAATTACTTCTGAACTATCTGCTTTAAATATGGAGAATATTTCGATGCTTATTTCTGATCTCGGAAATACTGATAATATTTCACTTGGCACGATTACTGACGTATACCCAACTATTGAAGAGAAAATTATGGTTAAGGTAACGCTTAATCATATCCAAAAATTACTTGGTCTGGCGATTACCGTTAAAGAAGTATCAAGCATTTTCGAGCGATTGAATTATCAGTATCACAATGACTCAGATATTTTCGAAGTCCACATTCCTGCAAATCGGTTAGATCTTCGTATTGCAGAAGATATAATTGAGGAAATAGGAAGAATTTATGGCTATCATAATATCCCTGTAAAGAATTTGGATGACTATCACTATACACCTGAAATCAATAAGATCGTCTATGTGAGCCAGACCTTACGTAATTTTCTAATAAATAAGGGTGTTAATGATGTTATGACCTACACTTTTGTAAAGAAAGGTGATGTTGAAATGTTTAATCCAATAGCGAGCGATAAAAAAGCACTTCGTAAGACCTTACATAAACAACTGCAAGAAGCTCTTGAAAAAAATGCACACAATAGTGATTTCTTTGGTGTTGATAGGGTTGCACTCTTTGAAATTGGGCGTGTGTATACTAAGAATGGTGAACAAAATATCTGTTCTATTGCTCTACATAATGTGAATAAAGCAGCTCATAAAAAATACGGCACCGAACGTACTCAACTTGAATCATTAGTGGAAGAAATAACTGATATGTTAAAAGTCGAAATTCAAACGGAATACCATGGGAATATTGTAAGTTTTAATCTGGATTCTTTGGAAATTTCAGAAACATACAAAAATTTGTTTGAAACTAAGACCTATTCAGAAGATGCGGTGTTCCACAGCATCTCACAATACCAATTTACAACCCGTGATGTTTCGTTCTGGGCACCTGAAGGCAAATCAGAGGCTGAACTACGAACAACCATTATGGAGGCTGAAACAGATTACCTCCATAACATTTATTTATTTGATATGTTTGAAAAAGAAGGAAAGACATCATATGCATTTTCGATAGTGTTCCAATCAAATGAAAAAACTCTTACTGATGCTGAAGTAGATAATGATATGGATGCTATTAATGCAGAGCTTTTGGAAATCGGCTGCGATATTAGATAAACAAGGAGCGTAGCGACTATGTTTATCTTATGCGGAGTTGTATTTAAAGGCAGAAGTTTACTTCGTCTTTAAACAACGATAGTTAGATAATTCTTAAAACAAACGTTGACAGTTTTTTTTATTTACATATAATACAAACAACACTGAACGTAAAAAATAACATAAAACGAAAAACTATGGCACGAGAAATCAATGTAGATGTAAAAGATCAAATACTATTTGACCGAAAAGGTCGTAACCGAAACACGCGTGTTACTGAGATATTTGATTGCTTTGTAAGCGTGGAAAACTTTGACCTCATGCCAGGAAGATATTACTGGACCTATATAAATAACAGAAAGTACAAGGAAGGATACTATAAAGTTGCGTATCATACGCAAAGAGTAACGCCGTCAAAAGACATAAAATACCATTTTTCCGCAGGTGATAAAACGCTAACGAAAGGAGTAAGACCTTTCTTTAGAAGAAACACAGACCGCGAAAAAAGAATATTGTTTGATTCCTTGAAAAAACAAAAAGAAATGGTCGCCTGAGTAAAGTGAAATATTTCTTGTAATTGAAAACTCAACACGTTGTTGAGTTTTTTTTAAAATAAAAACCACTTTCGTGATTATTATTCAGCAGCTTCTGCCTCTCCTTTACCTTTTTGGTCAACCATTTCTGGCTCCATTGATACTGGTTCATCAGATACTTCTTCTTCGACGTTTTCTTTGATAGAAACGATGCTTACTACCGTCATGTCTGCATCATCGACAAGAACAACTCCTTCTGGCAATTTAATGTCACCTGCTTTAATGCTATCACCGATAGCAACGAGTCCTGAAATATCAACTTCGAAGTGATTAGGAATCTTTGATGGGATAGTTTCAACGACTACCTCTTCGTTTGCAAAGTTAACCAGTCCCATATTGTTCTTGGCAGCTGGTGATTCACCGGTAAGCTCAACGGCAACAGCAATTTCAGTAGTTTGCCCTTTTGATACAGCTTTGAAATCAAGGTGCATTAGTGCCCCTGAAACAACATGTACTTGCATATCTTGAACAACACACATTTCATCAAAGTCTCCAGTGGTATTGATAATATGAGACGTTCCAGCTTCTCGGTATACCTTTCGGAATTCAATATCATTAACTGATACGGGAGTGCTTGGAAGCTCAGCGCTGTATAATACAGCTGGTATAAGACCTTGTGATCGTAAATATTCGTTACTATCTGCTAGATCTCTTTTTACTACTTTTAGATTGATCATAATACCAAGGATTATATATAGAACAGGGTATATTGCAAGTCTCTTTGGCTTTGTTTTTAAGGGGAGGAGTAGGTATAATGGATGGTATGAAAAAATATTATCAATCTACAATTTTTATGACCCTCGGGCTGCTGGTGCTTGTTAGTGTACCTCAGTATTTTGCGAGTGCTCAATTTGATGTTAGTAAATGTAACAAGGAAGAAAATGAAAGTGATTGTCAGAAACGACTACAGGATTTAGCAAAAGAGATTCAGGTTATTAATGGAGGTATTCAAATTCAGGATCAAAACCAGGCAAAGATTGGAGGAGAAATTAATAAGCTCACCGGTGAAATTAAAAAGACCAGTAGCGAAATAAAAAAGAAAAATAGCCTCATTAAAAACATCAAGAGTGATATCATCGACAAAGAAGAAACTCTAGACGATCTTAATGGAAGATTGCGTCGAGAAAAGGAGTCACTAGAAAAAATTCTCCGCAAACGATATGAACTTGGTGATGCAACTTTGTTTGAGGTGATCCTCAGCAACAAGCAAATTTCGGATTTCTATGAAGATGCACCGGCTTTTTCATATGTGCAAAACTCCCTTTCAGATTCTTTTGAAATTATTGATCAACTAAAGGTTGATATTTATGGCCAAAAATCTGATCTTGAGCAAAAACGTGAAGATGAGGATGCTGCAAAATACGGTTTGCAAATTGAGCAACAAAAAATTGAAGGTCAAAAGAAGGAGCGCGACCAGGCCCTTGAGGTCAGCAAGCAAACAGAGGCGTCTCTAGAGCAGCTGCGAACAATTCGTCAGAAGGAAATTCAAGAAATTACCAATAAGCTTTTCGAACTTCGTGATGTTGAAGGTGGAGGGATTGCCTTTGGAGATGCGTACGAATATGCTAAACAAGCCTCAGATAAGACGGGCGTTCGACCCGCATTTATCTTGGCAATCCTGGAGCAAGAATCTAATCTTGGTAAAAATGTAGGAACTTGTAACAGAAACACCAGCGAGCCAATTTGGAGTGATATTATGCCGGGACCACATAGCGGTTCTTGGCGCGATGATCAAACTATTTTTAAAGGTCTCATGGAGAAACTTGGGCGACCACTTATTGGAACACCTTTGTCATGTCCAATCAAAAGAAATGGTTCATATTCAGGATGGGGAGGAGCCATGGGGCCTTCACAATTTATTCCAGCAACCTGGCAAAGTTATGAGACACGTATCGCAAGGGCGCTGGGAGTTTCTACGGCGAACCCTTGGAATGCACGTCACGCAATTCATGCTACAGCACTCTACGTATCTGACTTAGGCGCAAGTACTCAGACCTATAGCGCGGAACGAGAAGCTGCATGTAAATATTACTCTGGGCGAGGTTGTAGCGATCCAAAGGTGGAAAATGCATTTTACGGGAATGGTGTAATGAACCGTACTATTAAAATCCAGGCTAACATTGATCTCATCAAATAGTTATATGGAATCTGAGCCAGTTGATTTGAGAAATAATTTTGAACAAAAAGAACTTCAAAAATATGAAAAATTTGTAGAGGATATGCAGGCAAAATGAAAAAATCGTATGATACGTACTTACAAAAAAGTCACCACCCAAATCTGAAAAGCCCCCTTCGCGATGCTGACTTAAAGAGCCACCTGATTGGTTATTTGAAAGAATGCCAAGCACGTATTACGTTTAAGGTGAGGATGTTACATGATGACCATAATATTATCGTTGAAATGCCTGAATTTTCTTTTATCCATCTTGTTGAAGCTAAAAAATAACCTTGTAATATTAAAGCAATATGCTAATATTCTCTACATTATGAAAAAAGACATTCATCCACAAGACTATAGAAAAGTTATCTTCCATGATAACGCCAGCGGTGAACAATTCCTTGTTTCATCAACGATGCCCTCAGAAGAAACGGCAAAGTGGGAAGACGGAAATGAATACCCATTAGTAAAAGTTGAAATTTCATCTGCTTCTCATCCATTTTATACTGGAACTGAGAAACGGCTTGATACAGCTGGACGAGCTGAGAAGTTCAAAAAACGAATGGAAGCGGCACAGAAGAAAAAATAATTACACCACAGATTTTGGTGTTTTTTATTTTGTAATTTTAACGGGAAAAATGTTATAATAAATTCACAATGAAAGATATCAAAAAAAGTAAAAAAACTGAACACCAATTTAGTGATCGTGAAAAAGAACAAGCTGTTGAAAATTACCGAGAAATAGCGGTAGAAGAAGTGCACCGAATGTACGGCTTTCATGATGACTATCTTGGCCAAGTAGAACATAAGAATTTTAAAAGCGACAAGTATGACTTCGAACTTCATAATCAATTATCATTTGATATTGAACAATGTAAACGACGAGTTGTGCACGCTGCTGATCACGTAAAGAAAAACTATGACGCGCAAATTGAAATTCCTGATTTTGACATCCTCTTAGAAAACCACAAGAATAGCTAGGTGGTTTTTCTTTTGTATGATTTAATTTAGTAAAAGAAGTTTCACTAAAAACATATACTATGAAAAACTTTCGGTGTTTATTTGTTGTATTATTTCTTGCTTCGTATTTATTATCAGCGCAAGATAAAAAAGAGGCCCTTGATGAATATATTAATGTTATGGCTTTTGAGAAAGCGCTTAAGCAGGATCATTCTGGAAAAATGAAGATGATAGCGTTCAGAGTAAAAACACTTCTTGCTGGGGCAGAAAACGTCCACGTTTTTATCCCATTGAGTACCTTTTGTACTAGCAGGGATCTTCAGGAAGGGTGTTCTGGTTGCCGATCGACTATGAATCAAGCTTTCGTGTTTCAAAAACTTGCGAAAGAAAACGGATTTAGAATGCTCTATGTTAATCCAAAATTTCCAGAAGATGGTTGGATAACCTTTACTTTATTTCTGAAAGACGGTGAATATTACAGTAACATGTCCTTTTATCGGTTTGATAAGAATATAGGGTTGGCAAAGGACTTCCAAGAAGCACTCAAGCTTGAAAAAACTCACCCTGACGTGATACACCCAACAAAGGTCTCAACAGCACAGCGCGTACTATGGATAGAAGATTTTTTAGATTCTTATCTCAAGAAATCTCATAGCTCTCTTTATTTTAAGCAGATTTTTTAATACCAATATTAAACACCTTGTACCTACCTTTATTAGATTTAGGTAAAAGGTGTTTTTTTATTACGGTTTTTTGGTATGGTGTATTTATGGAAATTATCGAACACAACATCGAAAAAATCAAAGCTAGCCCAAGTACTAATTATTTTGCAACGCAAATAGTAGAACTTGGTTGGAAATTAGATGACACAAAAAAAATGGCAGAGGATCCTGAAATGAAGGATCTGGTTCAGGAAGAAATTGAAAGCCTCACGGCTCAAATTAATGCTTTTATAACGCAAGCATCTGAAATCATTAAGAAAGAGGAAGAAGCAGGTAAAGAATCTCCAAAGGAAATTATCCTTGAAATCCGCGCAGGCGCAGGGGGAGACGAGGCTTCTCTTTTCGCAAAAGAAATTGCAGAAATGTATGAACGTTATGCAGAAAATCAATCATGGTCATGGACAGCGATTGACGCGTCACTCAATGAGCTTGGCGGCTACAAAGAAGCCTCATTTGAGGTAAAGGGGGAGGACGTATTTAAGTTTCTTAAATGGGAAACAGGAGTGCATCGAGTGCAACGTATTCCAGCAACCGAAAAACAAGGACGTATTCATACCTCGACTATTTCTGTGGCAGCCATGCCTTTCTACAAACGTACCTCAATTGAGTTAAACCCAGGAGACCTTGAGTTTGAAACATCACGATCAGGAGGACCAGGAGGTCAAAATGCTAATAAAATTGAGTCAGCGGTGCGTGTTATTCACAAACCAACAGGGGTTGATGTTCGCTCAACCGTTCACAGAACTCAATTAAAAAACAAGGAAGAAGCTCTTTCTGTTTTACGGTCCAAACTTCAGGCGCTGAAAGATGAAGCTGAGCTTGCCGCAAATACCGATGCACGTCGTAAACAAATCGGAACAGGGGATCGGTCAGAGAAGATTCGAACCTATAACTTCCCGCAAGACAGAATTACTGATCATAGGATCAAAGAGTCATGGTCGAATATTGGAAACATCATGACAGGATCTCTTTCAAAGGTTATTGATACCATTCTTGAAAAACAAGACGAACTAGAAAACGAATAATTTCTTATTCGTTTTTGTTATAATGGAATGAGCAAAGAAGCGGTAGCGACTACTGCGCACCTAAAGGTATTCGTATTTTATACTTGCTTCGCTCATTAAAATACTTCAATTTATATGAACTATGCACCTCGGGCTTCAGGTCAATCGTCCATAAATATCGATCGTTACTATAATAACTGCCCCGCTAACTAAAACGCTTAACTAATAAATTAACATGAAAAAGAAGCAACAAATTTTGCATATCCATGGAGGAATGCCAGCTATTAACTATCAAAATTATATAGACATGATTACCTCTTGGGACTATGATCCTTATAAAACTTCGAACCGATGGAGTAGAAGGTACGACGAATTTCTTGGTGAAAACTTTGAAATAATTCGTCCTGAAATGCCTAATGGTGGGTATGCCCATTATAAAGCATGGGATGTTTGGTTTCAAAAGGTACTGCCGTATATCAAAGACGAAGTTACCCTTGTTGGCCATTCTCTCGGAGGAGGCTTTCTCATGAAATGGATGTCGCAAAATAAATTTCCAATGAAGATTAAGCAATTACATCTTGTGGCTCCAACCTTTGATCACAGCGCTCCCGATTATGACCTAGGTGATTTTAATAACACTGAGTTTCCCGGAATGTTTACCCGTCAAGACATAAGAGAAGTGCACATTTATCATTCTAAGGATGATGCAGAGGTGCCAATTTCTGAATCTGAGAAATACTACGCACAAATTCCTGGATCTCAATTCCACATATTTGAAGAGAGGGGTCACTTCTTAGATGAAACATTCACGGAGCTATTTGAAAACCTCAAAAAATAATGTGCGGCATTGATATTTAAAAATACTGCAACAGAGGAAGTCTTCTTGCTTAAAATAATATTGAAAGTTTTATAATAAGGTATACAACATCAATAAGTAGAACAAAAAAACCAGCGCTTTCCCCTTGGAGCCGTTTCTTCTAGATGCGTATGCTCGTACTTGGACAGGGGTCCTTATTTCCACACATTACAATGTAGACTCACGCACCCCAAGGGTATTTTCAAAATATATTTTATTATTTTTGAGGCACCCTGACTCGGCTACAATTTCACTTTCGTTCGATTGGTTTCGCAGCTCCGTCTTTCAAGTCGTTTATCCATCATTAAAATAAATAGTTCCAACGCTTTCACGTTGGAACTATTTATTTATATGTGCGGATGCTAGGACTTGCCCACCGCTCTGGGTATTTCTACGAATGAATTCTAGAAATACCTCATCGCCTCGGGTCTGACGCTTGCGACAAGCACTCGCTATAGCTCGTCTTGTGTACCGCTTCGCTTTTTTCAAGTCCTAGCAAGCGCGAAAATAAAAAAACCAAACAAATATGTTTGGTTTCAATATTTTATGTGCGCATGCTAGGACGTGAACCTAGGACCTCGCTCGTTATTATTTCAAATGAATGACAATATAAATCATACGCTTAGTGCGCATGCTAGGACTTGAACCTAGGACCTCGTCATTATCAGTGACGCGCTCTAACCACCTGAGCTACACGCGCACTAAAAGTACGATTTATATTTTACGAATGCCGTAATAACCCCGAAGGGTTCAGTGACGCGCTCTAACCACCTGAGTTACACGCGCAAATTAATTCTCCTCTCGAACACAACAAATGTAGCAAATGTTTAGGATATCTGCAAGATGTCATCAGATAAGCTTCGGTTAAATATTATTTTTGCTATAATCTAGAAAACGTTTAATTAATCTAAAAATTGAACTTCACTGAATATTCACGAATCTCATACTTATGGCGCATGAAAAAAATCACAAAATTAATCAGAACTCTCGTTAGATTTCTTACTGAATTTGCACTAAGTTATTTAAATATTGGAAAAGAAATTACTGCAGAACTCCCAAAGGAGGTTTGGGTATACTTAGATAGAGAAGACTACCTGAGCTTAGACGACGACCCTCGAATGCCTGAGGCAAGGCGAAAAAAAATCCTTGAAAGGTACAAAGGTATCTATGGAAGAAAAAAATATGCGAAGACAATTTTTTCTCTTATTGTGAAGATAGAATTTTCATGCCTTAATGGTTTGAAGGAAAAGTATCTAAGACATAAGAAAGGTGATTTAGTGATTATTGAGAATGGAGGCACAAAAATGAAATTACATTTTGCATCTATCCTCGATAGGCCTGAAATAAAAATTCTTGGAGATTCATCAAAATACGTACCTGAACGATGGGCAAAATAAACAAGAGGGCACTCACGGGTGCTCTTTTTCTTGCCCGAATAAGAAACCATGCTATACTTATCGCGACATTAACTCTCTATAAGTAGTGTCAATCTTTTATTTTGGCAAGCGAAGGAAATAATAAAAATTAATTTATTATTTCTGAGCGAAGGCAAAACAAGCACAGCTTATTATTATGAAAGAAGAACAGTTAAAAAACCTCGAAAAAAAACGTGATGATCATGTAACCAAAATCTTTTGGGCAGGTCTCAAAATTGCGGTTATGTTTGCTGTTCCTATGGTGATTGCAATTCTTATTGGAATTCAGTTAGGAGGTAATGCTAAATGGATAGCATTACCCATTGCCTTTGTATTCTCATGGGCCTTAGTTATCGTATACTTCAACAAAATCTCAAAAGAGATGAAGATTATCGATCAGGACATCGCAGACCTGCGAAAAGAGCTAGGTGTTAAACCTAAAGCTCCTAATTATGAAGACGAAAATGAAGATTAATATTTTATATTAAATTCTTCTCTTAATTATTTTTTTTATATGAATTTTTTTAGCGTACAACGAGATATTCCAGGAATTGACCCAGTCTTCCTATTTGATATTGCCGGTTTTCCAATCGCAGCATCTACCTTTATGATCTTTTTGATCATCCTTATTTTTATCGTACTTGCAGTAGTTGTACGAAAAACATTTAAACTCATTCCTACGAAGTTTCAAACAATCATGGAATTCCTCTACGAAGGGATGATAGATATGTTGGATGAAGTGACCGCGGACAAAAAGCGTTCGCAGGCAATCTTCCCAGTTATCGGTTCAATGTTTATCTACCTTCTTGTAGCTAACTTACTTGGGCTTGTTCCTGGAATATCTGAACTGATGCTTAATGGGAATCAACTCTTTCAAACACCAACGGCTGATTTTAATACTACCTTTGGGTTAGCACTTGGTGCGGTGATTATTATTAACATTATTAGTATCAAGGAATGGGGACTTGTTGCCTTCCTTGAGAAATTCTTTAAATTTAGAGATGTGTTTAGAGGCTTTAGAAAAGGTATGGGAGAAGGAGCAATCTCATTGGTTGATCTCTTTGTAGGGGTTCTTGATATTGTTGGTGAAATTGCAAAGGTAATTTCATTATCAATTCGTTTGTTCGCAAATATGTATGCTGGACAAATTCTCATGATTATCTTAATGGGTGCATTTGCGTACATCCTTCCTGGAGTTTGGTACGGAATGAACATTTTTGTCGGGGCTCTTCAGGCAATGGTATTTGCTGTGTTGGTTGCAGCGTACTACATGCTTGCAATTAAACCTTCTGACGGATCAGAAGAAGCATAAAAGCAAAAGAAGTTTCATGGCAGTTCAAGAACACATCTTGATTTGCAATGAGCCTTTTAGGTTCAATTTATTTAGAAGTATTTAATATTATATTATTATGACAGAAGAAGCAGCAAAACTTATAGGAAAAGGACTTGCAACCATCTCTATGTTTGGTTCAGGTATTGGTGAAGGATATTTGATCGGTAAAGCCTTAGAAGCAATGGGACGAAACCCAGAAATGGCTGGAACGATCTTTACTCGAATGCTTATTGGAGTAGCTCTTGCAGAATCAACAGCTCTGTACGCATTTGCACTATTCTTCCTTATCTAACTATCACTATTTTAAAAAGGAAATTAATTTCTCTTTTTAAATATAATTCCGCACAAGGTAAATATACAAATATAAAATTTGTTATTTATCTAATTTAGATTAGGAATTTACCCTTTATTATTTATCTTTACTCATCATCATGCTAGAAATTTTAGGAACAATTGGATTTGATTATCGCGTTGCCATTGCCAATTTGGTAAGTTTTTTGATTATCTATTTTATCTTGAAGAAGTATGTTTTCGGACCAATGAAGAAACTCATTGACCAGCGGCAAACAACTATTCAAGAAGGAATTGATAAGGCTCAGGAATCTGAGACAGAACTCCTTGTTGCGCAGCAAAAAGCAACAGAACACATTAAAACTGCAAAAGCAGAAGCCAATGATATCGTTGCCAGCGCAAAAGAAAATGCAGACGATCAAATCAACCACGCAAAAAACACAGCACAACAAGAAGCAGCCGCTATTGTTAAGAACGCTGACACTCAAATTGAGAAAAACAAACTACAAATGGAAAAAGAGTTGTTACAAAAAACAGCTGGTCTTGTAGCGCTTGGAGTTCAAAAAATTCTTGATGAAGACGTTGATCAAAAGCGAAGTGCAGAACTGGGAGGACGTGCACTAGAACTTTTAAACAAACAATAGCCGTATGATTCAATCACGAACACTTGCGCAAACCGCACTTACGCTATTAGAAAAACCAAATGCAGAAAAACAGATTGATGCATTTCTGGAATACTTACGCGTTAATAACTTAACCGGAATTCTTCCACAGGTACTCGCTCATATTGGGCGTTTACAATCAAAAACTTCAGAAGACGATACGCTTCATATTTATTCAAAATTTGAACTCTCAGACACAGAAGTTAATGATATCCGTTCTACTACCGGGGCTACAGACGCCTCAGTAGAGCAACATATTGATGAATCTATACTAGGAGGCTTTAGCGCGACCTATAAGGGTCATATCTACGATGGATCATTAAAAAGCCAAGTTATCAGACTTAAAACTATGTTAACCCGATAATATTGTATGAATACAGAAGCACTTATTAAAAAAATTGAAAATCAAATCAGCGATTTTGAAACCAATGTAGACGTTACCCAATACGGTATCGTGCAGACTATTGGTGACGGTATTGCGCGTGTGTCAGGATTAACGCAGTGTAAAGCATCGGAAATGATCGAATTTGAAAATGGAGCCATTGGAGTTGCATTGAACCTCGAGGAAGATACCGTTGGTATTATTGTTCTGGGAGACTACCTTTCTATTAAAGAAGGTGATAAGGCAAAGCGAACAGGAAAGATCCTATCTATTCCTGTTGGTGACGCGGTTATTGGACGTGTTGTTGACCCACTAGCTACACCAATTGACGGAAAAGGTGACATCAAAAAAGACGTTGACCAACTTATGGAGCGCGTAGCACCAGGAGTTATGACACGTGAACCCGTATCAGTACCAATGCAAACAGGAATCAAGGTTATCGATGCACTCGTGCCAGTAGGACGAGGTCAACGAGAGCTTATTATTGGTGATCGACAAACCGGTAAAACAGCACTTGCTATTGATGCAATCATTAACCAAAAAGGACAAAACGTGAAATGTGTTTATGTTGCTATTGGTCAAAAGAAATCAAAGGTAATGCGTGCGGTACAAAAGCTTGAAGAAACAGGAGCTATGGACTACACAACGGTTGTTCTTGCAGGAGCATCTGATTCAGCATCACTACAATACATCGCTCCCTATGCTGGAGTTGCTATTGCAGAGTATTTCCTTGATAAAGGAGAAGACGTATTAGTAATTTATGATGACCTTACAAAGCACGCTGCTGCATATCGTGAGATCTCGTTACTCTTACGACGTCCACCAGGACGAGAAGCCTATCCAGGAGATGTATTTTATCTTCACTCACGATTACTTGAACGAGCATGTCGTTTGAATGCGGACAATGGAGGAGGTTCAATTACGGCTCTGCCGATTATTGAAACCCAAGGAGGTGACGTATCTGCGTACATTCCAACCAACGTAATTTCAATTACTGACGGACAAATTTTCCTCGAGGCAGGACTCTTCAACAAGGGTATTCGTCCAGCGATTAACGTTGGTCTATCAGTATCACGTGTTGGAGGAAACGCTCAAACAAAAGCAATGAAGAAAACTGCCGGACCTATGAAACTTGGTCTTGCACAGTACCGAGAGCTAGAATCATTTGCACAATTTGATTCAGATCTGGATCCACAAACTAAAAAGGCTTTGGATCATGGTTCAAAATCTATTGAACTTTTGAAGCAAAAACAATACAGCCCAGTAACTATGGCAAAACAAGTTTCGTCAATTTACGCTCTGAACAATGGTCTTCTTGATGAGGTTAAGAAAGAACGTATCGCAGACTGGGAGGAATCATTTTATTCGTTTATGGATGCTTCTAAATCATCAGTTCTCGAGGCTATTGTAGCTGGATGGACTCCTGATGCGGAATCTTCATTAAAGGAAGCTATCGTTGAGTTCAACGACGTCTTCGCAGGATAATAACACAACAGCGCTATGGCAATGCAGACAAAAACAATTAAACATAAAATGAAGTCAGTCCAGAATATTGGTAAAATCACCAAGGCTATGGAAATGATTTCGGTGTCAAAGATGAAGAAGTCAGTACAAAAACGTCTGGCATCACTCACTTTTGCAGAGCGCTCGTTTGAATTACTCGAAAACTTGCATGTTCACAAGAGACTGAGTCATCCATACCTTGAAGCTCGAGATGGTAACAAGGTATTAATGGTGATTATAGCTTCTAACAAGGGACTCTGCGGAGGATACAATATGAACGTATCGAAACAAGTTACTCTCTTTGCAAAGGAAAATTCTGACGTTACTATAGACGCTATCGTAATTGGAAAACAGGCTGAAAAGATTGCTTCACGTAACAAGGTTAACGTAATCGCAAGCTTTACTGAATTTTCTGACTACTATACGGCGAGTGAGGTACGATCACTCTTGCACACAATGACCGAGACGTATTCTGAGAATGAATCATACCGAGAGGTCGTCGTTGCGTACACAGAGTTCGTATCATCAATGATCTTTGAGGCAAAGATTACACCAATCATGCCTCTAAAGATTGATAAGGCTCAAAAAATTCTTGCTCAAGAAAAGGTATCAGATAAACGAAGTTTAGCGATGTATACCTTTGAACCAAATGAACAGGAGGTATTGAATGCGATCGTCCCATCGGTACTCATGACCGTCATCTATCAGCTTCTTCTTGAGTCTTTAGCTTCAGAACATAGCGCACGTGTCATGGCGATGCGAAATGCATCTGATAATGCAGGAGAAATGCTAGAAGACTTACGACTTAATTATAACCGGGCACGTCAGGCTGCCATCACCCAAGAAATCGCAGAGATTGTTGGAGGATCGTCAGCAATGGCTTAAATAAATTATTATGAAAAAAGGAACCATAACACAAATCATTGGACCCGTCGTAGATGTACGATTCGAGAGTGGAGAGCTTCCAGCTATCTACAATGCTCTTACTGTTGATAACAACGGTGAGAATCTTGTTCTTGAAGTACAACAACACGTTGGACTTAACGAAGTTCGTACCATTGCAATGAGTATCACCGACGGACTACAACGAGGAGCTGAAGTGACTGATACAGGAGCAGCAATCTCAGTCCCTGTCGGAAAGGCGGTACTAGGGCGTATGTTCGATGTAACAGGAAACCCAATCGACAACAAACCAGCACCAAAGGACGCACCAACATCACCAATTCACCGACCTTCACCAGCATTTGATGAACAATCAACTGAAACTGAGGTTCTTGAAACAGGAATCAAGGTTATTGACCTGATCGCACCTTTCTTGAAGGGAGGTAAGGTTGGACTCTTTGGAGGAGCCGGAGTAGGAAAAACCGTTATCATCCAGGAACTGATCAACAACATCGCCAAAGAGCACGGAGGATACTCTATGTTCGCGGGAGTTGGAGAACGAACTCGTGAAGGGAACGACCTCTACAAAGAAATGGAGGAGGCAGGAGTACTGGATAAAACAGCTCTTGTATTCGGACAAATGAACGAGCCACCTGGCGCACGTGCGCGAGTAGCTCTTTCAGCCCTCACTATGGCGGAACACTTCCGTGATGAAATGGGACAAGACCTTCTCCTATTCGTAGATAACATTTTCCGGTTCACGCAGGCAGGTTCTGAGATTTCAGCGCTCTTGGGACGTATTCCATCAGCGGTTGGATATCAACCAACCCTTGCTTCAGAAATGGGACAATTGCAAGAACGTATTACCTCAACAAAGAACGGATCAATTACGTCTGTTCAGGCGGTATACGTACCTGCAGATGACTTTACGGATCCAGCACCAGCAAACACTTTTGCTCACTTGGATTCAACCGTATCATTGAACCGTTCTCTTTCTGAGATTGGAATTTACCCAGCGGTAGACCCACTTGAATCAACATCGACGGTTCTTGACCCACAAATTGTTGGAGAAGAGCACTACGAGGTTGCACGAGGCGTACAAGGAGTACTACAAAAGTACAAAGACCTCCAAGACATCATTGCGATTCTTGGTATGGATGAACTATCTGACGAAGATAAATTGACCGTAGCGCGAGCACGTAAGATTCAAAAATTCCTATCACAGCCTTTCCATGTTGCTGAACAATTTACCGGAATGGTTGGTACCTACGTTAAACTCGAAGATATGATCCGTTCGTTCAAGGAAACTCTTGAAGGGAAATACGATCACATTAACGAAAATCACTTCTACATGAAGGGAGGTATCGATGATGTTATTGCTGCACACGAAGCAGCCGAAGCAGAAGCTAAAGCTTAATTAACTATTATTATGTCTGAAAAGAAACAATTACATGTAATTATTGCGACACCTCTTCGGACAGTTTATGATAACGAGGTTGATCAAATTACCGTAACCACAGCAGAAGGAGAGATCACCATTTTACCTGATCATATTCCATTGATTGTTCCCCTCAAGGTAGGGCAAGCCATGGTAAAGAGCGGAGACAAAGAGGTCTATCACTCAATTGATGGAGGAATCCTCGAAATGCGTCATAACAACCAGGTAGTCATTCTTTCAGATCGTTCTGAAAATGCCACTGAAATTGACCTCGAACGTGCAGAAGAAGCTCTTAAACGAGCTGAAAAGTGTAAAGACGAGTGTGTTAACGATGAAGAGGCTGATTACAGCAAGTTGGAGAGGGATATTGCGAAGGAGTTGAATCGAGTTAAGTTGGCACAAAAAGGTTCTCGAAAATAG
>JBLHWN010000002.1:0-23657 GCA_047629175.1 Minisyncoccia bacterium | reverse complement strand
AAATTGCATATAAAAAACGAGAATTAATTCTCGTTTTTTATATCGTTTATTCTACTACTTCATCACCTGATTGAGCTTTTTCGATAGCTCCTTTCAAATCATCAAGAGATACAAAATCATCTTTGACCTCTTCTTTAGCTTCTTTTGGTTCTTCTACGATCATTTCAGGGTTTTCATCTGTTCCGGAAATATCGATTTTCCAACCTGTTAGTTTTGCGGCAAGTCGAGCATTTTGACCTTCTTTACCAATAGCAAGAGACAGTTGATCTTCTGCAACGACTACCTTAGCTGCCTTAGCATCAAGAGATCCTTCAATGTCGATTACTTGAGCTGGTGCTAGAGCATTTGCCACGTAGAGCAATTGATCTTCTGCCCAAACAATAATATCAATTTTTTCTTCTCCAAGGTCAGAAGTAACTGCATTAATACGGCTCCCACGTTGACCAACGCAAGCTCCAATTGGATCCACATCAGGGTCATTACTATGAACTGCCATTTTTGTACGTGATCCTGCTTCCCGGGCGATAGCTTTAATTTCTACAATACCTGTTGCAACCTCTGGAGACTCAGTTTTAAAGAGTTCTCGGATTATTTCTGCATTTGTTCGTGATAATGTTAGACGAACACCACGTGTTCCTGGTTCTACCTTCTCGAGGTATACCTTTATACGGTCACCTGGTTTGTACCATTCACCTCGTGCTTGGTCTTGTTTTTCGATAACACCAATTGTTCGTGGAGCAAGTTCTACGAACACCTTTCCTTCTACTACTTTTTGGATAGTTCCCATAAGAACCGTTCCAATCATTTTTTCGTAACGTGCAAGTTTGATGTCTTTTTCAGCTTCACGTAATTTCTGCATGATGACTTGTTTAGCGGTCATTGCTGCAACACGGCCAAACTCTTCGTTATCATCCAATGGATTATCCAAAGGGAAAACAATTTCATCTTCTAATGTTGCTCCAGCACGCATTCGTCCTGCATCTGCAAGGTACATGTGGTGTTCGATATTGAAACGAACTCGTTCGTCGTCAACCTCTTCTTCTACAAAATCTGGGTCAGCAAGCTGTTCCTCAGTTAATGCAGGTTTTACCATCGTATCGTCTACAACTGTTTTTACCTGGAAGAATTCTAGATCTCCAGTTTCGGGATTAAAGTGTGAGCGAATAACCTGCCCTTTTGCTCCGTAGTCTTTTTTATACGCAGCTGCCAATGAATGTTCAATGGCTTCTAGGATTTTCTCTCGTGGAATATTTTTTTCTTTCTCGATTTGTTCGAGTGTTGATTGTAATACTTTTAAATCAAACATATATCTGTATGTGCTATTTATTTTTATTCCTAATATTATTAGGATTCTTATAAGTTCCCGAATTACGAATTTTCATTTCAATAACTATGAAATGAAAATCTGCATGAATTCACAAGAGTCATTTGCGGTCGCAAAATCATTTGTTATTCAAAAAGAAGAAAATGATGGATCACTTTCTTTTGTTAGTTCGTTGCCCATACGATACCACAAATGTCTGAAAATGCCAGATATTTTTAATTAAATACGCTTGGGTCATTGATCACATCAAAAAAGGTATTAATTTTGATAATAGCTTCTACACTTGAGTTTATAATGCCTTCAATCTGAACAATAAGCGCCAATGAGACCAGATCATCAGTTTCTTCTTGCATGAGGTTTTCATATCCTGCATTTATCTGACTCACATTATTAACAAGCTCAGTATGACGTCCCGCAATAGAATATGGAACATAGAGAGCTACTAGTTCACTCAGATATTCATTATATTTTTGAGATCCACTACGTAGCCCACCTTGGTAGGAAAAAGGGTTCTCGGTGGCCTGTATAAGTAACTCTATATCAACTGCAGCAATTGGGTATTTGGTAAATAAGGCCTTCATTTCATCCCGATAGGTATAGGTATTTTCTTGTGTATCTTCTACAAGTGAAAACTGGTCCCGTGTGTACAAACGTTCTCCAAGGGTAAGCCCAGAGATATATTCTGAAATATTTTTAGTGAATTGTGCTTCTTCCTCTGCGTCGAGCCCTCCCCCAGATTGAAGAACCGCCATAAGTGCCGTAAGAGTACTTCGGCCTAGTTTCTCGGTTTCATCAAGGTCAGATTCAACAGCAACGTCGCCACGTCGTTCTTGTTCTGTGAGATCTCGTTTTAACTGGATATATTTTCCATCAAGAACCCCGTCACCGTCTGAATCCGGATTTTCAGGGTCAAGTTCTGCCCATAAGACTTCTTCCCAGTCATACGCGCCGTCATTATCAGTATCAACATAATACTTTCCTGATCGTTCGTTTCCAACATCAACTACGTCAATCAGGTTGCTTGTAGTATCTTCCACTTTCTCTGCAAAAAAGAAATATACGAGAGATCCAATCAAAGCTACTAGAAGAATAGCAATAATGATTTGGGTTTTTTTACTTGGTAAATAGTTAGTGATATTCATAGGGGTAGTATACCCCATGAGTACTCCCAAAACCATATTCAGCTTGTTCATAAATTTCAAGGGTATTCAAAAAAAATCCCCTAGCTAAACGCTAGGGGTGGTCTATTCTTTTCTCTTCAAGAATTCTTCTTCGGTAGGAGCTACTTTCATGTGCAAAGACGAAGATGTAAGGCTCAATATCAGGAAAGCGTAAAAAAACATCATGTTTCCTTTTACACAAGCAAGAAATAATAAACAAATAGTTGGAATTACTAAGAAACTAGCAATCAATTCGATAAATTTCTTCATGAGATAAATTTTAAATTAATACTACAGTAGCCATAATAACCGCTACTAACTTTGCTCTTTTATAAGAAAAACATTGTATTTTTCTCCATTATTTAAACCATCGTAAATATTGAAAATATTTATCACAATTATTCAGTTTATATTTCTATCACAATAGAATTACTTTTGGTATTTGTCAACTATTGTAAGCCATTGTTCATAGGGAACGTCTTCAGCGCGTACATTTATGTCAACGTCACAATCAGCAAAGAGTTCTTCCCAGACCAGCTTGTCAGCTAGCTTCCGAAGGTTCTTAATGGCTTTCTTACGTTTTTGTGAGAATGCAGTTTTTACAACTGAGAAAAATTTCGATTCAAAATGTCCATCTGCAATATTAGAGCGGTCAATATCGCCAATCAAAATAACTGCTGAATCTACTTTTGGGGAAGGAGAGAAATAGTGCCGCCCCACCTTCATAATATATCTTGGTGTTCCGAATAATTTTACTGATAGTGATAAAATTGATTCTTTTCCATCACGCGAGACAATTCTTTCGGCTACTTCTTTCTGAATCAATAAACACATGACCGTAGGCTGATAATCGCCGGATAAAAAGGTACGAATAATGAGGTTCGTAATGTAGTAGGGAATATTTGCTACAACCTTATACGGCCTTCCTTTCGTATAATCTTTGATGTCAGCCTCCAATACATCCTGATGAATCAATACTAATTTCCCAGATTCAATATACTCAGTCAATGTTTCTTTCAAATATTCAATCATTCGTTCATCTAATTCAAAAGCGATGACAGTAGCACCAGTTTCAAGGAGTGGTTTTGTTAGCGCGCCTTTTCCAGGACCAATCTCAACGACAATATCGTCCGCGTTTATTTGAGGAGAAGCAATCATCGCTGAAATCGCCTTTTTAGATTTAAGGAAATTCTGACCGAGAGATTTTTTAGGCTGCAATGACATGTAACAAGTATAGCGATGGATAAGAAAAGAGCGAGCTCAATTGAAATAAATACCTCTACTGAACGTCATATACAGCAGTATGAAAAAATTATTTACTATCGCATTTATGTTTGCACTCTTTGGAGCCCACACAGCAGATGCAGGCAAAACTGAAAACATCTTTTACTATTACCCAAATCAAAATGGGTATGAAAGTGTGAAGAAAAATTATCGTAACATCGATATTTTGGCTCCGCAAATTTATACTGTTGGGTATGATTTAACTTTGGGCGAAGCAGAGAGCGAAGACATCCTCGAACTTGCTGATAAAAAACGAATAGATGTAATGCCATTGGTTGTGCAGACAGGTTTTGATAAAATTTTGATGACGCGCTTGCTAGATGACGAAGATGCCCAGGATGGTTTGATTGATGACCTTGTTGATGAGGCAAAAGATCGAGATTTTATCGGTTGGCAATTTGATTTTGAAAATATTAATTACCTCGACCGTGATCGCTATACTGATTTTGTTGAAAAAGCATATATAGAATTTAAGGAAAAGAAACTAAAGTTCAGTGTTGCGGTGATTCCGCGGACAACCACTTTTAATCCGTATGCAGGATCACAGGACTGGAGTTCTGGGTATAATATTGCAGCTATCGCTGCGGTGAGTGACTTTGTCAGCATCATGTCATATGATGATCCACGGTCAATTGGGCCCGTATCCTCGTTGCAGTATCTGGATGCCGTTTTAGCGGAAACACTCAAAGACACTCCTGCTGAAAAGATCTCACTCGGTGTGCCATTTTATTGCTGGCAGTATGAAATTGGCAATGGAGGGAAAATTGCGAGCGTGACCTACGAGATTTCTAAAAATACCCAAGAAAAATACGAAGACAATGGCGTGTTCTCACTGTACCTTGATTCGCTTGGTGCAGAGATCTTTGCCTTTGTAAAAGATACTGGTCGAGTTAACTATATCTGGTGTGATAACAGGGAAAGTGTAGAAACAAAAAATAACATTGTTAAAGACAAGGGTCTACGGGGGATGTCATTTTGGGCACTTGGTCAGGAAGATCCTGATATTTGGAAAGATCTATAAGAAAGAATAGTAGAGCATATCTACGGTTTTTTCATTGCAACAAGCGTGGAGAATGTCCCAGAAGAAAAAGCTAAGCTTTTTCTTCTGGGACATTCTCCGAGGGCTCTTGGAACAAAGGGCCTTATTGCTAAAACGTTCTGGTCAAAATCAAAAAATCACTAAGTGAATTTTTTATAATATTCTCATGCTCTGCCTCGGTAATTCTTTGTTTGTATGGTATGCTCCTGAAACGAAGTAACGTGTACACTCCTTTTTATGTATGGTCGCTTTGCACCATTATTACGATTACAAAGACACTTCTTGTAATCACTAAAACACTATCGCGTATTGTGAGAATGCTTGTTAAAGCATCTTTTATCGTGCGCTCAATTATATGAAAGAACAAACAGAACAAACGTCTGATGCTTCAACCGAGGTATTAGGTACATTTAACGATTTAGGATTATCTACGGATATTCTAGCAGCTGTAGCTGCAAAAGGATTTACGACTCCGAGCCCAATTCAGGCTGGGGTAATTCCTCTTCTCCTCATGGGAAAGAAAGACATCATAGGTCAGGCACAAACAGGAACAGGGAAAACAGCTGCTTTTGCGTTACCATTACTTGATCTTATTGATCCAAGTAAAAAAGAAATTCAAGCAATCATTATGGCGCCAACACGTGAACTGGCTATCCAAGTCGCAGAAGAAATTCAATCATTTTCAGTTTCTCATCCTGCTACTGTCCAAGTTATCTACGGAGGAAATCCAATGAACAAAGAAATTCAAGGAATTAAAAGAAACCCTACAATCATCGTAGGAACTCCAGGACGAATTCAACATCACATTCGAACAAATGTTTTGAAACTAGGAACGGTAAAATATTTTATTCTCGATGAAGCTGATGAAATGCTGAATTTCGGTTTCCGAAAAGAAATCGAAAGTATTCTAGCGCTCACACCAAAACAACGGCGGATTCTTCTCTTTTCTGCAACGATGCCAAAAAGTATTCTTGATATTGCAAAAACGCACATGAAAGAGTATGACATCATCAAAGTCGCAGCAAAGGAAATGACTAATGAAAATATCACGCAGAAATATTTTAAAGTTGAAAAACGGGAACGTATCGACGCCCTAACGCGAATTATGGCAGCAGAGGAAAAATTCTATGCAATCATATTTTGCCGAACACGGTACGAGACAAAGAAGGTAGCAAAAAAACTTCAAGAACAAGGGTTCTTAGCTGGAGCTATTCATGGAGACGTGGATCAGAAAAAACGGCAAAAGATCCTTGGACAATTCAAGGAAGGTTCGTTACAACTCCTTATCGCGACTGATGTTGCAGCACGAGGAATTGATGTTCCTGATTTGAACTTTGTAGTGAATTTCACGATTCCAGAAACATTTGAAACCTACACTCACCGTATAGGACGAACAGGGCGGGCTGGAAACACAGGGACAGCAATTACCTTTATTGCACCTGACGAAGCTCAAAAACTACGATTCTTTGAAAAGAATTTGAAAGTTACCATGGAGCAAGGGGCGATGCCTGATGCTCAAATGGTGTTAGAAAAGAAACGAACTCGTATGATCGAAAAAGTTGAACATATCATTGATAACGAAGACATCAGCAAGGCTCAGGATTTGGCAAAAATGCTATTGGACGAGGGGACACCACAAAACGTTGTTGCGGCTCTCCTCCTAGCTGCCTATCCTGCAGACTTTGGTATCAAGAGTAAGGAGGTTATTAAAGAGCAGACAGAACCTCAATCAAAAACACGAAATAATAACTACAAACAAGGAAGAAGTAGAAATAGTGGAGGCAGTAGCAACCGAAGAGACAGCGGAGCTCCAAAATTTGGTGGAGGTCGAACTGGCGGAAGTTCACAAAAACGAACACCTAAAAAAGCTGGTGGGAATAGTAAAAATCTAAAGTCTCGAAAACGAGGTAAAGACGCCTATTCTAAATAATTCTAAAAAGAAAAACCACAATCAGTGGTTTTTCTTTTTAGAAGTCGAGATAGAAAGTTTGAATCTCCTCACCATCGTCATCTTCATAATAGGTCTTTGAACCAGTGCTACCAGTTCCAGAAAATGATTCCTCGTCATATTCAACCAAAGTCGCAGAAACGTCTTTCAAGAACTCAGATGGTTCATTGATACGTTCTTGTCCATAAATCGTCCTGAGCTTTGCGTATGAGAGGTGTAGGACGTCTTTAGCACGCGTGAATGCTACGTAGCATAAACGACGTTCTTCTTCATCTTCATATTTTGTCTTACTATCATCTCGCTGAGACGGGAAAAGTCCTTGTTCCAAACCAGCAACAAACACATGCTTAAACTCAAGTCCTTTTGAGGCATGAATTGTCATCAGTTTTGTCGTGTTTCCGTCTTTGGTATTCGCTCCTAGTGAATCTTGGTCTGACAATAATGCGACCTCTTCAAAGAAAATATCAAAGGCATGATCGAGGTCATCATATTTTGTAGCGTAGGTTACGAGCTCCTTCATGTTCTCTAACCTCTCGCGGTCATCTTCTGAACCTTTGACAAGTTTTTCTTCAAAGCCAGATCGTTGAATAGCAAATTTAATAGTCTCTGATGGATCATTCGTTTGAGCATATTCATAAATCTCATCCAGGATTTTCACAAATGATTTATATGATGATCGAGCCTTTGGTGAAAGTCCGTCCATTTGATTTGCAAAGATTTTTGCAACAGCAACCTTACCCAGACTTCGTTTTGGTTCATTAATAACACGTTTAATATCCGCCAGTGATTCCCGATTAAAAGCAGCTTTTACGTAACTCATGATGTCCTTAATTTCCTTTCGAGAAAAGAATTTTACACCCACCACTTGATAGGCTAATGCGCGTTGCAAGAATGCTTCCTCTAGAATTCGTGATTGAAAATTGGTTCTAAACAATACGGCGATTTCTTTTGGTTCCACACCGCTCTTCACATACTGCTGAACTCGATTAGCAATCCAGCGCGCTTCTTGGTGAGCGGAAAATCCTTCATACATCAAAATTTTATCTCCCTTATGGTTGTCCGTTACTAATTTTTTATCAATTCGCTCAGCATTTTTTGAAATAATATCATGGGCTGCCTGCAAGATATTCTGTGTCGAACGATAATTAGTTTCAAGTAAAATAACTTTTGCCCCTGGAAAGTCTTTTTCAAAGTTCAGAATATTTTTCATATCAGCTCCACGCCAGGAATAAATATTCTGGTCTCCATCCCCAACCGCACAGAGGTTTTTATGTTCTTTTGAGAACATTTTTATAATTTTATATTGGATGGTGTTGGTGTCCTGATACTCGTCCACATGAACATACCGCCAGCGTGTTTGGTATTGCTTCAAAACCTCTGGATGATTTTTTAGAAGAAAATATGTTTCAGACAATAGGTCATCAAAGTCAAGCGATTGCTCTGCTTTTTTTAAAACTTCATATTTCGGCCAGATCATTTTTACGATCGTAGTGAGTGGATTATTATTTACCGAAAAGGTTTCTGGTGTTTTCTCATCAGCCTTGGCACGGGAAATAACGCTTGCAATTTTTCGTGGCTCCCATTCCTTTGGATCAATATCTTCAATTTTCATTGATTGTTTAATCAAGCTCATTCGATCCTGTGAATCTAAAATATTAAAATATTTGTTCATTCCAATCTTTGAATGATGTTCACGCAAAATTCGGACTCCTAGCGAGTGAAAAGTGCTCATGGTTGGTAGACCGTCCTCGGAACCCATCATTTCAGCAACACGTTCACGCATTTCTCCTGCTGCCTTGTTGGTAAAGGTAATAGCGAGGATTTCTTGCGGGGCAACACCGAGATGGACAAGGTGTCTGATTCTGTGAGTCAGGGTCTTTGTCTTTCCTGTTCCGGCCCCCGCAACAACCAAAAGAGGTCCTTCAGTATGAAGGACCGCTTCTTTTTGTTGTTCGTTTAATCCTTCGAGATAATTCATAGTTCGAGTATAACAGCTTGTACGCAGAGATCAAAAATATTCAAATTTTAAGCTATCTTTCCAGAGAATAATCATTTGGTAACTTCGAAACAGCTTTTCATTCTATCGTTCGCGCGAACGATAGAATGAAATTTAGCGAAGAAAAAACACTACTTGGTAGTGTTTTCTTCTGTCATGTTTTGAAGGTTTTTGATTTCTTCGATAATAACGGCTCCAAAATTTGGAATATTATCGCTAATGAACTGACTCATTTCTATATCTGATGGTTCCGTTGTGATAAATGTATTAAATGATTCTTGCATTGGTTCACCCCCTTCATTAATTGACCGTAATAGTCCTACCTCCATTAATTGCGCTGACATTTCTTCAATCAAAGATTTTTTTTCATCATCTTTGTAATCTTTAAAATCGAATGTTTTTTCAATTAAATCTTCGATGCTCATTTGTTGTTCTTTGTTATCCATAAATATTAGGCACTTAGTGCGTTAAGCTCATTATAAGTTTTGTTGATAAAATCAAATTGATCTCTACTGATTCGTGTATAATTTCGCTCAACGCCATCTTCCACATTAGTCGATGTATACATATTGTTTTCATTCATACCAAAAGTGTTCAACATCTTTTCTGTTAACTCCTGACCATTAGCATCGGCAAGTGTATTTGGTAACGAGCTTACTTCAAGTGCGTACGCACCATCTGGGAGTTCAATTAAACGAGCTGGGACTTTAGTTCCAAACCCATCCATCTCAACAGTATTTTTAAATGAGTTCTTATCAAGAAGTTCAGTAAAGTCATCAAGTGGCTGGTTTGAAACATTTCCTTCGAAACTAAAATCTGCCAAAGGCTCAACAGTCAATTCCCCATCAACTTCAATGAGTTGGAAACTTCCAATCTGCGTAGTAGTACGTTCTACTGATTCTGAAATTCCATTATCTGTTCGTTCGACAACTGTCTCACTGACGCTCAGTCTATCACTAGGATTTTCATTCGGATATAATTCTTCCGCACTCAGGTTTGTAAGGTTAGTTTCTACTGATTCTACATTATTAAGTGCATCAGTTTCTGTGGATTCTGTAAGGTTAACCTCGGCTGACTCTACGGTTTGTGACTGGTCTTCACCAGCATTTCTCATGTCTCTAGAGCTGTCTGCAGAATTTTCAATAGTTTCATTTGCCTGAATAGTCTCTCCTTCAAAGGTATCACCTACCTTATAGGTATCAACGAGTTTACCATCCTTGAACTGCTCAATAATAGTATTCCCATCTACATCAAGTTTTGGAACATAAGCAGATTCAACATCAAGTTTGAGCCGAACCTCCTGGGTATCATTCATAATGCCGAATTCTTTAGCAAGTGTGGCGTATTCTTCTGGCGTTCCATGTTCAATACCGAATTTCTTTGCTAATTCTTCGTTGCCGTCCATGTCGAATTGACGTTTCAGAATTTGAGTAATTCCGTCACCCTCCTTCGTGAATGCTTCAGATGGCATTTCATTAGGGTTTGCAACTTTTTCTTGAACTGGATCTACCACCTTCTCTATCTCTTCATTTCCCTGCAATGAATCCCCGTTTACAGGAACTTCTTTTGGAATAGGAACATAATCAGACGATGAATTGTTAACATCCAAATTTTCAAAAGCATCAAAAACGTCAGGACCGAAACGGAGGCTCATCCCAGCAGCCAAACCGGCAACGGCTGATACGATTAAGGTGTTTCGTTTATTTTCTGCAACAAGTTTTTTTTCTAAATTATCACGATCATTGCGGATTTTTTTTCTGAATTCATTAACATGAATTGCGCGTAGATGTCGTTCTTCTTGAATTTTGCCTAACAAAACACGTTCTTCTTCTGAAATGATATTTTGTTCCTTTTTATCTCTTAGGTTTTCCAAGAGCTCTCTATCTCTAGAATCATAAATGAGATCCTCTTCTCCTTCAAGAGAGAAACTATTAAGCCCCTCCGATAATTTTGCGTCCACGTCCTGTTCGTATATTTCTTTTGCTTTCTTTTCAGCCTTTCCTTTCGTTAATTTTTCATGAAGCAAACCTGCTCCAGCACCAGCCCCTGCACTCATAAGAACGCGACTTACTGCAAATCCTCCTGCAATTATCAGCCCTCCACTTCCAGCTGCAGCACCAATAGCACCTCCAACAACAATTCGTTTTGCCAGTTTTGCCCATTTATTATCACCACCTAATTTTGACCACCATTTATAAGCCTTTGAGGTTGCGTCAGTAGCACCTTTCCATTTCCTTGAATTATTACGGAGTTTTTCATTTTCCCCCTTCAAGTAGTTGAACGCTTTTCCGAACGGACCGTTTTCGTTCATCTTCTCAAGAGCACTTTCAAGGCCAGTTTTTATGTGATCAGAGAATTCTGGATCAATGGTAGTTTCTACTTCAGGAGTTCCAGGACCCCAAGAAACTTGAGGTGCACTTGCATCATCACCTTCTGAAATAATTGTCATTTCTTCAACAGGATTATCAGATATGTTAGATTCTTTTGCATTGTCTTGTGCTTTTTCTTTTGGCACTGAACCATCAAGTTCCATAACGCGTTGCTTTGCGTCTAGCCAGTTTTGTTTTGCGCTTTCTAATTCATCAATCGGTAAACCTTCTTGTTTTTTTCTCCCGTATTCATGGAAAAGACTCTCAGCATCTGATTGGGCATTTTCTAGTTGGGCTTTTCTTTCAATTTCATCTATTTTTTCATTAAGACTATTTTTATTTTTTTTCATTTCAATATCCTGAGCAGCGTCAAAATCCTTTCCAAAATAAACATCCTTTGAGATGTGAGATGCTGAAAAATAGTTTTTTAATTCTTCTACTCTTTCTTTTGGGAGGAGACTTTTTACTTCTGTTCTGTCTATTGACCCCTTCAACATTCCTTCAACTATTTCTTGATTCGTTTTTGCGCCAAGGCCCTTGGTATCTTGTGAAATTTCCTTTATTTGTTGGGCTTCAACATTCTTATACGCTTTTCTTTTCAGAGGTATTACTTTTGAATCTTGTTCAGTTTGTGAATTTTTGAAATTTAAAAGGTCACGAGCTGCAAGAATTTCTGCATTACGAGCTGTATTAGCCTCCAAGCTTTCTTCTCCTATATATTTTTTTGCTTCTACACGTGCGTCTTGTTGATTCTTTAGAAGTTGTGTGGATGTGTCCGCGTCTTCTTTTACCCAGCCTCGCATCATATCCTCTGAAACTCCAGCTGCGGCAAACATATTCGCGGCGTCTTCTGGAAACGATGCTGATCTTGGGGTATTAGCGGGAGCCTTTCCCGTTTTTGATTTCTTTTCTTTTGGAAGGTCCATGTCTTCAGTATGGAACACACCACTAATTTTTGTGACAGTATTTTCTGTGGCAACTTCAGCAAGATCTTCCTCGACATTTCCTTCCTCTTTTAGGAGTGCATCTTTTTTATCTTGAATTTTCTCAAGCAGAGCTTGTTTTTCAAGTTCCATATTTTTTCTATAGTCTTTTTGTTGTTGAGAAAGAGCGTCATCATTTATTTTATTAAGGACATTTTTCCGTTCTTCTGTTTGTTCTTTTAAATAGCCTTTATATTCTGATGATAAATTTTGATTTTTATCTAGACGCGAACGAACAAGAGAACTTCTACTAAAGGCGAGATTTTCTATAATATCCCTATCAAGGTTTTTTTTCTCAGCGAAATGCAGTTGAATAGACTCTGGAACACCTTCACCATATTCTTTAAAATAGGCTATTACATCTTTGGGTTGAGCCGCTTTCAGCTCTTCCAGTTTCAAGGCTTCTGCCTTCTTTTTCTCTTGGTAATCTGCATTAGCAGTATTTGTTTCAAATGATTTCATAGTGGTTTTATAAGCCTAGTGTACTACAAACTGTACATGTAGCCCTAGATATGTTTTAAATTATACAATATGTATTTCCATAGTGTCAATAGTTTGAATATATAAGAATGCTATGATTACAGTGTATTAAATTTGTATGCGTACAGTGTATTACATACATAATTCAGGCTTATCAAACCTACTGCTCAAGACCCTGCTGACGCCAGTCAACCGGTGAAATATCGACGTATCACAACTCACAACATGATTACTGGTGGTATTTTTGCTCTCGGAATTATAGGTCTATTCAGCTCTTCTCCTTCGTCTGCTTCAATTATCACAACTCCTAAAGGAGATACTATTAACTCGCAACGAGTAGCGCTTCTCAGTCCAAACTATGGTGTTGAAATCCCTCTTGCTATTGGGGGACCTGATGACATTCATGTAAACAACCGCCTTGCATTACTCTCTCCTCAGGTTGGAATTGTTACCGGAACAACATCTATTAAAAATATTGAAGTCGATCCTGATGGAATTGTTGTATATGTAGTCCAAGATGGCGATACCCTGTCAGAAATTGCAGAAAGTTTCGATATCTCATCAAATACCATTACATGGGAAAACAAGCTCGGAAAAACAATCAGACCAGGACAAGAATTACGAATTCTACCGGTGACTGGAGTTCGTCACACCATTGCAAAAGGAGATACCTTTGGAGAAATTGCTAACCGATACGATGTAGAAATTGAAGACATCACCATATTTAATGATATTGATGCAACGAAACTTATTCCCGGAAAAAAGATTATTATTCCAAACGGAACTATTGCTGCTCAAAAGAAATCAACGTCATCAGTAACATCTAGTGGCGGATCAAAGGTATCATCAAGTAAGGTAAATAACGGATATTATCGACGACCAACAGTCGGAGCCGTGACATCCAAATTCGGCCCACGAAAAGGTAGATATCATTATGGAATTGACTATGGTGGCCGGACAGGAACACCAATCGTTGCAGCCGCAGATGGTACGGTCATTAAAACTAGTTGTGGCTCAGGATACGGTAAATGTCTGGTTATCCAACACGGAAATGGAACTCAATCGTTATATGCTCATGCGAGCAAGATTTATATAGGCGTTGGTACTCAGGTTAAAAGAGGACAGAAAGTTGCAGCTATTGGCTCGACAGGGCGTTCAACGGGACCTCACCTTCACTTCGAGATTATTGAATATAACGGAAAGAAGCGAAACGTTAACTTCCTACGTTAATAAAAAAAACCCTAAGGGGGTTTTTTTATTGTAACTGAGGTCGATATTGAAGAGCTTCTAAGATATGATCAGTTTGTATGTTTTTTGATTGTTCTAAGTCAGCAATCGTTCGCGCAAGTTTAATCACCCGATGATACGCACGAGGAGATAACTGCATACGTTCAGCACTCTGATTAAGGACATTTACTACCTCCACCGTTAGATGCTCTGTTTGAATATCTCGACTACTTAATGCACTATTAAGCTCCTTTTTCCCCCGTCGCTGATATTGAATATTTCGAGCCAATTTAACGCGGGCTTTAATGTCATCAGAAACTTCTCCACCAGCATTATTATTGTTGGTTAAATGTTCGTAATCAATATGTTCAACAGGAAGCCAGATATCAATACGGTCAATAATTGGTCCTGAGATCTTTTTCTTGTAGCGTGCAATATCGTGAGCTCCGCAAATACAGGATCCTGTTTCAGCACCGTAAAATCCACATGGGCAAGGATTCATAGCTGCAACGAGAATAAAATCTGCAGGGAATTGTACGGTTCCCTTGGCGCGGGAAACAGTTACAACACGATCTTCAAGTGGCTGACGCAGACTCTCTAAAACCTTTTTATCAAATTCAGGAAACTCGTCGAGAAATAATACCCCCCTATGGGCCATAGTGATTTCCCCAGGTCGTGGGTTTGTTCCTCCTCCCACCACGGCAACATAACTGGACGTATGATGTGGTGTTCGCAGTGGTGGTTCAGACATTACATCAAGTGTTTGAAGATTCCCTGAAATACTGTGAATTCCCGTCACCTCGAGCATGTGTTCAGTGTCAAGTGATGGCAGAATCGAAGTGAAAGCACGAGCTAACATTGTCTTTCCTGTTCCTGGGGGTCCGAACATACAAACGTTATGTCCACCAGCTGCAGCAATCTCAAGTCCACGTTTAGCAATCGCTTGTCCTTTTACATCTTTGAAATCAGTAACGTAATTCGGTGAATTTAAAATAATCTGAGTAGGTGGTTCTGGATGAAGCTTCTTTGGTGTTTTTGTGCCTTCATCTACATGATGAATGACTTCGTTAAGAGTTAACGCAGAATAGACATTAATTCCTTCAACAAGACCTGCTTCTTCTCTGTTCGCATAGGGAACAAAAATTTCTGTAAAGCCAGCATCCTTGGCAACCTGTACGAGTGGCAATACACCATTCAGTTTTTGTAGTTTACCGTCTAGCGACAACTCCCCTATAAAGAGCCTTCCCTCCGGATTAAATTCAATTTCATCTGCAGCTAAAAGATATCCTAATGCGATAGCAAGGTCGTGGTAGGCTCCATCTTTTTTTAATTCTGCAGGCGCTAAAGCGATTACCAGTTTTTCGTTCTTTGATTTAGGTGACGTATAGCCAGAGTTTTTTATAGATGAACCGACACGGTCACGCGCTTCGTCGACCGATTTGCTTGCCATACCAACGATTGAGAATGAATGGAGTCCCCGTGAAATATCTACCTCAACAGACACAATTCTTCCTCGAATATATTCTGGTTGTGCTGAATAGACTTTTGCGAATTTCATATTAAATTCATTATACCCCAGGAGCACTTCCCAAACTATATTCACTCATTTCATTATCTTCTAGGGCGTCCATACAAAAAACCGTTTCCGGTTTTTTGTAGACTATTTTTTTACGCCTGCTTTGTGATACGTATAATACGCAACAACGAGTGTAAGAAGTGCTGGAAGATATTCATTTCCAACCTTTGATGTATTACCATCATACTGTTGACCAATAATAAACGAAAGGTAGATACCCGCCATAATTTGATATGCAAGTTTTGTCTTCTTGTTCAAAAGAAGCATCGCTCCAATAATAAATTCAAGTGCTGGGATCACATACCCATACGCATAGAGAAGGAAGTCAGGGAGTTCTTTTGCAAAGAGCGTATCGCCATTTACAAGACTCTCTGCGAATCCACCATATCCCATACGGAATTTTTTAACCGCCACAAGAATAAACATAATACCAAAGGCTAGTCGCAGGATTGTTGATGCGAAGAACACTGGGTCGTTAGTAAGTTTTGTACAAAATTTTTTCATATTAAAAAGTATTAATTAAATAAGGTTATTAAGATCTACTTTTTTATTTATAAGTGACTCCGAGCTAATTCTGAATGAGAAAGACATATTTGACTCACATGCCCAGAGATATAACAAAAAGAACGATGTTCTTCATCTGTAACTAATTTGGCATTTGCTGAAATAGCAGCGAAAAAAGCGGCTGTGACAACAATGACCTTGTCTGTTTTTACATTACGACAAATTTCCTCTTGTGATTCCGACGGGTCAACATCATGATTCAATAACTCCTTCATTTCCGCAGCGTGAACTTGTAATGAGAAGTTAGTACTCACTACAAAAATAATCGCAAATGAAACGATGTACCTGAGCTGCGACATAAGCGTATTTCTCTTACGTGAGAATTTCATATCTCCATCATATATAGAAAAAATAACTCTGCAAAGAGTTATTTTTTTAAATTAGGCAGCGTGATCAATACAGGTAGTCGCAGATGGCAATGCCATCAGTCGATCTTCTCTGATTGCTTCTCCTGAAACTTCACAGACTCCGTACGTACCTGTCTCAACAGCCACAAGAGCTTTCAAAACTTGTCCGTATTGTGCTTCAAGAACATTAAGTCGGGCAATTTTTTCTTCGAAATCCTCAGTGATATCAGCATTATCAACAGGATCAGCCATTACCCCATCCCCTTCGTCAGGTCGTACTGACCAGCCTCCTTGGTCATCTTGAACACCGAGAGTATCTAAATCCTCTCGTAGTGTTAATTTTTCGGCCTCAAGTTTTGTTTTTTGTTCTTCGATATTAATCATATAAATAAGTATAGCAAACCCCATAAATTGGTAAACAAAAAACACCTCAAGGGTATTTTTTGTAAAGCTCTAATTTTATTCAAAGATGTCTTCTAAAGCCCGTCGTTTAATTACTTCATCAATCACAACCTGATCCCTAGCAATTAAAATAGTTTTTTCGTCGAGGAACATATACATTAATACAACATCACCTTCATTTAAACTGTTGGCTTCTGCCGTATTAATTTCGAAATCCACAACTCCCGGTCCGTAGAGAATTTCAAATACCCCCACCCCTTGTAGGAAACTTGTACCGTCTCCTTCCAATTCCCCATTGTCGTTAAGAATAAATCCTGAACCAAGAAGGCTGTCATCACGAATAATATCATTCAATGATTCGATCGTTTCAATAGATAACTGACATGTAACATCATCAGAAATCTCAAGACCTTCATCTTCTTGATATGCCTGGACAGCCTCACACATACTATCGTCAAAGAGCCCATTGATACCCGTGATATTATATCCCTCTGTATACAAGAGAACTTGAATAATTTGCACATCATCACTGTAAGTACCAATAGCGATAAATTGAGTTTCGTCAGTATCTAAATAGTCGTTAATGATTGCTGTGTCTCCAAAAATATTATTATGTTCATTAACAATATTTAAGATGAGATCTAGGGTTGGTTCATCTAATATACCAGTGACCTCTAGCCCACTTAGAATTTGTGATCCGTTTACTATCTCTGATGAATTAGCGAGTTGTAATTGAGAAAGAGCGTCTTGGGTTACAATATCGACAATTCCTGTAATTGAACCAATATTCATAAGTCCTATTGCTACAAGTGTTTGTTGAATAGGGAGAACTTCTTCTCCAGAATATCCTGCATAAAAGGTCACCCCTTGTGGAATGAGATCTCCATTAACCCAAACAATTTCTCCTACTCCTAGGAAACATTGAATAACTTGGATAACTCTGCGGACTTCATTATAGGCGTCAAATATTTCACCCTCTAATGGAATTCCCGTGCTATCAATGAATCGCTCAATAACATCCAGTGTGAGCGTAATTTTTTGCAATGCAATGGTCCCCCTATTAATTATTTCAATATCTGTAAATTCACCTACGGCGAGTTGCTCAAGGAAATACGCCACCTCTCGAAGGTTACCTGCATCGGTATTTGATAGTCCTAACAATTGACCAATGTCAGCAAAAAATCTCAGTTGGACTGATTTTTGTAGTAAGAATTGCCTCCCTTCTATCGTTTCATTTTCAATAGCTGAACAAATAGTTTGAGTGTCGGAATTTGGATCCGATTCAATCCGCTCCCCATTTCCGGTTTCAAAACAATATTTGGGTCCACCTGCTGGAATCTGAATTCCATTAGGATCATAAACTTCATTATTTTGTCCTACACATAATTCTCCATCCCTGTCTTGTGGATATAGACAGGTTACATAATCAGGATCATACTGATCGTTCGTGCTAAGCCCAGTAGGAACATAGTTTGGTAAATACTGACCTTGTTTATTGAAACAAAGAGCGGCACTATTAATGTTTTGCAACAATAATAAATCATTATATTGATAGCATGATTTATTTGGACCCGTATAATCCGAGCTTGAGTGATTTGGATCACCTGGCAAATAAACAGGGCCTTCTTCTATTACATCGCGGCAGATAGCTCCTGGCGTACCAGAATTTTCCAGACCTACCTCACTATTACCTACAAAACAACTGTAACGGTAGCAACGGTAAGATTCGAAACAATATTTTTGGCTATTAGGAGTCACGTTTGATAATTCAACGCTTAATCGATTTCCTGTTAGTTTTTCAAAACAAACTTTTTCAATTTGTAAATCATCAAGCTCTGATTGACCATCAATAAAATCGTCAAAATCAGTTCCATCCACTTGGGCATACGCAGACTGAGCTTCAAATACAACTGGCAAGAAACGTTGCCAAAAACTAAGTTCTTCACCATCAATTGCTATTTCACCATCAGTCTCTTCGTCATCCAAATCTGGTGAGCCAGCTGGAATAAGTGATTCTTCAAGGGATTCAACACCAAGAATTTCCAAAATACCTCGACGATCGACTTCTCGAGGTAAGAATCGTGCAACCCTCACATTTTTATTTCTTACAACATCATCTTCAAAACCTTCTTTAAGCAGACTACGATCTGTTGCCTCTGGAGTCAGGTCAAGATACGTTGCTAAATCATCAATCATTGTTGGCTCCCATTCAAGCATTCCTTCGAAGGCTCGATCATATGATAATGCATTCATAATAATGAACGGATAGTTTTTATCAGTTTTATATACCCCATGAGTAAAAGTATTTTCGATATTGTCATACAAAACAGGAGGGGTGTTATTGTCTGTTTTATCAAAAATATCTTTTATACCAATACGCCGAAGGTTACCAAGACCATCTCCTTCAACATAATAAATTTGGTTAATGTTATCTTCGGGAATTTTTAGTTCGATAACATCACGGATTGCCTGTTTAATTCGAGCTGATTCTAGACCGGTTGTATTAATACCTGTGTCCATGTTTGATCGGACCAATGATGTAACACGTTCTTCAGTGATAAATTCAATTTGTTTTTCCTTATTAAAGAACGTAGAAATAATTACAATTGAAAGTAAGAGGAGTACGGCTGCTCCTACAATGAAGGCAATGTTCTTTTTAGATTTTGGAGATAAAGCCTTTTTTTCTTTTTCTTCGAAACGTGATTTTCGAATCAATTCTGACATCGTTGCTGGTTCATTTGAACTCATCGCATTTGATAAATCTGAATAATAGGTTTGTTCAATACCGGTATCAGTTGGCATGCCAGACTGAGCTGGTTTTACTTCTTTGCCTGTTTCCTTGTTGAGGTCTGATTGGATATCTTGCTTTAACGAGGAAACAAGTGCTTCATGATTATCTTTTGCTACTTGATCAAAAGGAGAGGTCGCCGGTAGAGTTGGTGCAGGTGCCTGAGTTGCTGATGGAATTGATATAGGTTCTCTTGTATCTTTACCGGAAATAATTTCTTGGTCTGGTGCCTCAAGATCAATTGCTTGATCGTTACGAGACTTAATAATAGTTTGAGCTGGATCTACATTTGGAACAACTGCTCCAGAAAGAGCAGCTTCAATTTCTGATTTTAAACTATCAATGTCACCTTCTGAATTAGAACTGACATCTTGAGCGTCTTTGTATGCTGCAGCTGTATTGGTGACCTCCATCACGGGAATAGTAGCGTTTACTCCACGCGAAGGTTCCACATTAGCATCTGTTGATGAAGGATTAGGCGCATCTTTTTTTGTAACTGAACGGCTCCATGTAATTTTTTTATTGTTGTCAGTATCCATATGTATGTATTGTATCGCGACCAAGCTTCAAAAACAATTGTCTATACTTGGTAATAAAAAAAATAAAACACCAAATGGTGTTTTATTTTTTTAATCCTAATTTTTGAATAAGAGCTTGATATGATTCAAAATCTTTGTTCTTAAAGTTTCGGAGTAATTTACGTCGAGTATCAACCATTTTGATTAATCCTCGTCGTGAGTGAATATCTTTTTTGTGGACTTTGAGGTGATCCGTCAATTCTGCAATCCGTTCAGACAAAAGTGCGATTTGCACTTGTGGAGAACCGGTGTCAGAATCGTGCGTGCTTACACCCGCGATAACGTCCTTTTTCTTCTTATTTGTTAACATAACACACAAACAATACCACAAGGATTCTTTTTTGCAATAACTCCGCAGAGTTATCCCCGATGCCAATCGGGGACCTCATTCAAAATAATAATTGACAATTATTGCAATAATCTTAAGGTTAACAATAGAACTTCAAAAAAAACCAACAAATGATGAAAAACAAAACACTAGGAAAAATGAGCTTATTAGAACTATTACGTGAAATTAATCCAAAAATTGTTATCATGCCTATACTTATGATGTGTTTTGGTTTATTAGCTTGTGTACCATTATTTATAGAAAACGAAACCACCAGAGTAAGTATCTTTATTTTCACTGGTATACTTTTCATTTTTATTCCGACAACGACAATACCGTATGTGCTAAAAAAGTACACAGGAGGAAGGAGGAGAAATTTATTATTAAGAATGACAATAACGGGAGTTCTTATATTACCTCTCATTATTGCCTTCTTTGTACGTTGGCGGTACGAAATCTTATTTGTTTATGGTTTCCTTGGTTTTCTTTATTTTTTATGGGACTACAGAACTCAAGGGAAATTGTATATTTTAATGAAACGCTATCCGCAGTCATTGAAAAAAAGTGAATTTATACAAGGAGTTATGGAAACGAAATGTTCTCGAAGCGTACTCTGGGAATTTACACGTTATCTGAAAAATAAAAAAGAAAAAAGTGCGGCAAGAAAAAAAATGAAAGACACAGGTCAAAGGTGGTGGCACCTCTTTCCAACAACCAAAGAATCCTTAACACAAAGAATTTTTGGGTTAACAAGGAAAGTATAAAATTACATACATGAAAACATAGAACCTTTACTTCCGAAATATTCGAAGTAAGGGTTTTTATTTTTGAAGAAATAACTCAAGCTAGGAAATCAAATGAAAAAGAAAATGGGGCAACTCCTGTAATTTATCACCTTACTTGTGATAAATTTATAAATATGAAACTGAGTATATTGTGCGACGTTAACTCTGTTATAATAACTTCATGAACATCAAAGAAGCGCTTCAACGATTTCTTGAATACCAAGAAATTGAAAAAGGAAGGTCCTTAAAAACCGTTCGGAACTATAATCAATATATTTCTAGATATATTGAATTTTCTAGTGTTAAACATACTAGTGAGATCAATGCGGAAAACATTCGTAAATTTCGCCTCCACTTGAATCGCCAACCTGGAATGAAAATGAAAGGACAAAGTACGGCGACTATGAAGAAACAAACACAGAATTATTATCTCATTGCGCTTCGTGTGTTTTTAAAATATCTCATGAAGCAAGGTCAAGAAGTTTACAGTCCTGACCACATAGAATTAGCAAAGACTGCTGAACGACAAATTGACCATATAGAAATAGATGAATTAAAACGTATGTTAAGTGTATCAAAGAAACATCTACGAAATTATGCAATTATGCATATGTTATTCTCTACTGGTTTACGTGTCTCTGAGCTTTGTTCATTAAATCGTGACCTTGACCTTTCAAAGGAAGAGATGACCATTCGCGGAAAAGGAGGCAGGGTTCGTATTGTCTTTTTAAGTCCAAACGCACGATCATCTGTCCTTGAATACCTGAATAACCGAACCGATATGGACGAGGCATTATTCACCCAAGCTGGACCACGTGTCGTGAAACTTGAGGAGCAAAATGTTTCATTACGTCTGACAACTCGAAGTGTGGAGCGCCTAGTGAAACAAATCGCAATTGAGGCTGGTATCTCTAAAAAGGTTACGCCACATACCATCAGACATTCCTTTGCTACTGATCTACTGAGAAACGGGGCAGACATACGTAGTGTCCAAATGATGCTAGGGCACAGCAATATCGCCACTACGCAAATATATACGCATGTTACTGACAAACAATTACGTGAAGTGCACAAAAAGTTTCACAATAAATAATAACAATGAAACACAATAACATTTTTTGAATACAGTAATTATTAAGGACATTCAAAACTGCAAAAAGACATACGTACAACAATTGTTTGTCAGTATCCATGTCCTTTAGTTATTTAAGGTAGTCCTTCAAATTAACAAACCTCTCACATTGAAAGAAATACATGCACAGGTATACTTAAAAAATCTATGGAACACACTCCTGAAATACAAAAACAATATTTCCAATTCGCCTATCAAACAGGGAGTGATATTTGGACGCATATTCCCTATCGCTACAAGGCAGAGCAAATGCTTCCACCTATGGAAAAGGATGCTCTTGTTTTAGATATTGGTGCTGGACGAGGTCTTTGGGCTGCAAAACTCGTTGGCCTTGGATATCGAATACTTGGTATTGATTACGTCAAAGAAATTGTAAGTACGGTAAATATACGAATCAAGGAAGACGGCTATGCAGACCGGGCTCGATTTATGGTTGGCGACGCATTAGATATTCCTTTCACTGATAATGGATTTGATATGGTGAGCGACATTGGAACACTACAGCATATCAAGGAAAAAGATTGGGATGCCTATGTTGAGGAAATTCATCGTGTCTTAAAATACGGAGCCTACTACCTTAAAATTTCACTCTCAAAAAGAACACCTCAATTTATGGGGTGGAGTCCAAGCTCATCCACCGATGGAAATTTTACTAAATTTGGCGTTCATTATCATTTCTTTACTGAATCTGAAATTGAAACTTTATTCAATGATCGTTTTGTTATTGTTGACCAGCAATTTGAAAACTATGAATCGAAATCTGATCCTGACGATAATGTGACATTGGTCTTTACCTTGATGCAAAAAAAATAACGCCTCGTACATTTGTACGAGGTCGTTTTTTTATAATTAAAATTTTTGGTCACTGATTAGACACCTACTGGGTGATGCTTCCTTACAAAATCATACATACTCTTTAACGTTAAATTATCAACAAGAATATTCACCGGCAATAGGCAGGTTTCTTTGCCCATCTTTGTTAAGTCTCGACCGTAAGTGCCGTGACTTAATCTATTTAATGCATTGGTAATTTCTATTAGTTCACCCTCCTTAGATCTAACCTCCGCAAGTACAAGAACTGTTGACTCTTCAGGCGCTAACTCAGTAATTCTTTCTTTTACGATTCTGAACTGATTTGTTAACATTTTTTTAAATGGTTCAAGGATATCTTGACTATAGCGAGGATATTTATCCTGACTATGAGGGACTATGTAACCTTGTTCTTTTAATTCTTTCTTAGAATAACCTGATAGTTGCGCAACCAATTGGTTTGTTTTTAACATATTTTGTAGATTTAGTGTTAATGAAATTGTTTTATTAATAATTATAATACAGAATTTAGTTTTT
>JBLHWN010000001.1:0-32219 GCA_047629175.1 Minisyncoccia bacterium | reverse complement strand
GCCATACATGATGAATATAGTTTTGGACCAATAAGTCCTGAATGTGGAGGTAGGTTGATTTGTAATGCTCACGATTATATCTTTTTGGCGCGACCTACACCTACCCATCTAATTAAATGGGCCGTACATGAGTGAGGGGTAATTAATAGATCCATGGGGAAATTATTTTTTTTGATTTTAATAGTGCATGCGAAATAAGCGGAAACATAATCCCATCGACCATATGTGAAGGACACACTGCTGCCGTTGATACAAGTACCGGTTGACCAGACGGTGACTTTTTTACCTATACTGATAATGAAGTTGTTGTTATCTCTTCATAATAAAACACACAACCGTATGTTGTGTGTTTTATTGTTGTTCATTCCATAATGAATAGTAGAGTTCTTTTTTACTAACCAAATCAGCATGTGTTCCTGATTCAACAAGGATACCCTTACGTATGACATAGATGGTGTCAGCATGTTCAATAGTTGATAAACGATGAGCTACGATTATCATAATTAATTCTGGATGTTGTTTCTTAATATTTTGAATGGTATCGGTGATTTCTCGCTCGGTCAGTGAGTCGAGACTAGAGGTAGCTTCATCAAAAATAAGAATATCGGGCTGACGTAATAAGGCGCGCGCAATAGCAATACGTTGACGTTCACCACCAGAAAGTTTGATACCATTTTCACCAATAACACTATCAAGACCATTTCTCGTTCTTTCTATTATGGTATCAGCCTGTGCTTGGGATAGTGCAGCAAAACATTCAGCATCAGTTGCATCAGGTTGTACAAATAATAAATTCTCTCGAACGGTTCCAGCAAAGACTTGGCTTTCTTGGGGTACATAGCCAACATTATTTCGCAGACTCTTCACGTCAATTGTTGATAAGGAATGTTTATTATATAAAATCTCACCACTTGTTGGCGTATAGAGACCAAGAAGGAGCTTGAGAAAGGTGGACTTACCAGAGCCACTTGGCCCAGCTAATGCAATAGTTTGACCAGAACTAATAGAGAGTGAAATGTTACTCAGAGCTGATATATGGCTATGTTGATAAGCAAACGTAACATTATTGAAAACAATACTATTAATGTTACTTATGCTCTCCATGTTTAAATTTGTATCTTCCTCTTCTTGGTTAAGAATCAACTCTAATTCACCAACACTCGCTTTTGTTTCCTGATAGCTTTGTACAAGATCAGCAACTTGTCCCAGGGGACCAAACACAAAGAACCCATAAAACCAAAGCGCAAGAAATTCACCAAGGGTAATTGATCCTTGAAAAATGAGGACCATGGAAACAAACACAATGAGGGTACTGATGGTGTTTATTAATGTTCCTTGTATGAAGCTGAGTTTCCGCAAAATAATGACTTTTCTTAATTCCAATTCAAGAATTTCCGTATGTACATTATTTAATCGTCTAATTTCTTGGCCTTCTAAGCCAAGCGATTTAACCAGACCAACATTTTGTAATGTTTCAGTTGTCGAGGCAGCAAGGTCAGCTGACTTACTAACAATTTTTTGCTGTGCTTCTTTAATATTTTTACCGGTAAAATAGATAATACCTCCAACAACAGGGATTGATAATACGAAAACTAAACCAATCCACCAGTGAACACTAAAGGCATAACTAATTACAAAAATCATTCCGATAAGTGAAAAGAATCCAATATTAACGATATTGATAATAAGTTTCTTTGCATGATCACGCGCTTTTTGAAGTTTCTGCAGAATGCTTCCTGATTGTTCATCTTCAAATACAGCAAAGGGGAGAGAAAAAACATGAGCAACTGAATTATTGTACATACCCGTCCCAACACGCTCTGAGAGCACGTTTACATAATAATCCTGAAAAGCTTTTCCTGCTCGAGACACAAGAGCTACACCAATATAAAGAAGCAACATTAACCCAACCCCCATAACAAATTCATTCTGCGCATAATTCTGAAAATTTGAGGCATAGGTATCAATAACAATACGAAATACTTGTGGATTGAGAAGAGAAAAAAATTGGTTTATTGCTGCAAAAAGAAGTGCAAGACCCAATATATCTTTGTGGTTTTTAATATAATTTTTTAGCGTATTCATATATATGAAGTATACATAATTTACTCACCAGGTCTTTTATCTAGTTTCTAAAAAGTAGATACTATTTGTCTAGAAGTGCTCCTGGGGTATAGTGACATTATGAATAATCAGCAATCATGGGATCAAGAATATCAAAAACCACAACTCGTTACCCAGTCACATAAACCGCAGAAAGATTTCCTCCGATTTATTAAGTGGATTAAAAATAATAAGCATATAGATCTGTATTCTGGAATCACTGTTTTGGATCTTGGGTGTGGGGTAGGAAGAAACAGTTTTTATATGGCTGATCATTATGATGCAAAAGTTTATGGATGGGATTTTTCCTCTGATGCTATTGAGAAAGCAAAGAAAATTCACGGGCACGAATTAGTGAGATTTGAGACACGGAATGTTGGAAAACCATTTCCTCTTGATGATGATTCAGTTGATATTATTTTGGATGTAACAACGTCGAATGCATTAAGTGAATCTGAACGAGGTACCTATTTAAAAGAATGTGAACGTGTGTTAAAACCAACGGGTTATATGTATGTACGAACATTAGCAAGAGAAGGAGACAAGAATGCACAAAAAATGGTAAAAGAATTTCCGGGTCCAGGTTATGATACGTATAAGCATCCACAACTAGGCGTCACCGAACGAATTTTCTCTGGTCCAGATTTTAAGGAACTCTATAATAAACATCTCGAAGTTGTTCGCATGGAAAGAAAGACTGGTTATCAGCGGTGGGGAGCACAGTCATATAAACGGAATTATTGGAATTGTTATGTAAAAAATAAAAACGCATAATGCGTTTTTATTTTGCTTCAATAACAAAAATAGTATCAGTTGATCCTGGGACCCCAAATTTTGAACCCATACTTACTACCAATTTTTCACCTGCATCCGCCCATTGATTTTTTTTGACCAACTGTTGAATTTCTTTGGTCAGTTTTGTAATGCCACCTGACATATCTGACAAGACAGGTTTACACCCGTATAAGAGTTGTAACTGATTAAAAGTTCTCCGTTTAGGCGTAATTGCGATAATTCCATGGTGAGGTTTAAATCGAGCAATCATATGTGGCGTAAGTCCTGATTCAGTTAGTGTGACGATAAGTCGGGCTCGCACATTATTTGCAATTCGTACTACTGAGATAGACATGGTATCAACAATTTCTTTAGATTGTCCAAAGTATTTTAGATTTTTGTTCGCACAGTGTGACTCAGTTCGCTGTGCAATATTGGTCATTGTTTGTACTGACTCAACAGGATACTGACCTACTGCTGATTCACCAGAGAGCATAATCGCATCAGTACCATCTAGAATAGCGTTCGCAATATCAGATACTTCGGCTCGTGTTGGAACCGGAGATTTCTCCATTGAATCAAGCATTTGCGTCGCTGTAATAACTGGTTTACCTAATTGATTACATTTTTCAATAATCATTTTTTGAATTAATGGAACTCTCTCTACACCAACTTCAACGGCCATATCACCACGGGCAACCATGGCCCCATCTGAGACTGATAAGATCGCATCAATATTTTCCACAGCTGGGGTTGTTTCAATTTTAGCAATAATTTTTGCCTTGCTTTGGTGTTTATCAAGAATTCTTCGAAGATCTCTCACATCATTAGCTGTTTGTACAAAGGAGAGTGCAATATAATCAACATCATGTTTAATGCCAAAGAGAACATCCTTTTTATCTTTCGCTGTGAGTGATGAAATAGAAAGGATCGTATCAGGAAGGTTAACACCCTTGTTTGATGAAAGTGGCCCTCCAACAATTATCGTACAGTGAATATTATTCCCGGAAATTTTATCTACAAATAATTCGAGTTTCCCATCATCAACTTTAATCGTTGATCCTTTTGAAACCTCAATAGGAAGTTTTTTATAATTTACAAATGCTTGCTTGTCGTCACCTACGCATTTCGTAGTTGTTAGTATAAATTTTGCTCCATGTATCAGCATCGTTCCTTCTTCGACTTTTCCGACACGAATTTTAGGTCCAGATAGGTCTTGTAATATTGCCAATGGTTTCTTTGTAGATTTTTCAACAGAGCGAACCAAATTAAAAGTATGAAGATGGTCTTCGTGTGTGCCGTGACTGAAATTCATACGAGCAACATTGAGTCCGGCATGTGCCATTGCGCTTAATGTTTTTTTATTTCGCGTGACGGGTCCCATCGTCGCCACAATCTTTGTCTTCTTCTGTTGTATTTGTTTCATATAACAAGGTTACCATTGAATGCTGGTTTTTCCATGTCTTTTAAGATAGTCGTTTGTTTGAGAGAAATGTCTGCTACCAAAAAAACCAGTATAGGCAGAGAACGGCGAAGGATGAGGAGATTCAAGGACGAGATGACGCGAGCGGTCAATGGCAGCACCTTTTTGTTTTGCATAATTACCCCATAAGAAAAAGACTACATGGTTCCTTCCTTCTGAAATTTTTTTAATGACTTCGCTCGTAAATTCTTCCCATCCTTTTTTAGCATGACTTCCTGGTATATTTTTTTCAACAGTAAGAACTGAATTCAAAAGGAGTACCCCTTGTTCCGCCCAGTTTGTTAGATCTCCATTAGTGACATCTTTTTCAATACCACAATCAAATAAAATTTCTTTGTAGATATTTTTAAGTGATGGTGGGGGAGTAATATTATCCGGAACTGAAAAACATAACCCATGTGCTTGGTCAGGATTATGATAAGGGTCTTGCCCTATTATTACAACATTTGTTTTACCAAAAGAAGTTGCATTGAAAGCGTTAAATATATCTTTTTGTTCAGGGTATATAGTTTTTGTTTGATATTCTTTCTGAACAAAACCACATAATTGAGACCATTGTGTAGAAGCAAAATAGCCGCTTAAAACCTCTTTCCATTCATTTTGCATATATAGCCTCATTTCTTTAATATACCACACTTAAAAGCCTATTTTATAAGCCCGTAAGACCTAAAGTATGCTACAATGCAATTATAATATTATGGCAAAATAAATGAGAAAATAATCGCAGATTATATTTTGAATTTAGTTCCAAATGTGCCAGATACACAGGGCACATTACTGGAACATCTTCGTCAACAATAAATAAATTATGACTAAAAAAACGACTAAAAAAGATACTAAAAAACCAGCAGCAAAAAATGAATATAGTGCGAGCGATATTTCTGTCCTAGAAGGATTAGAACCAGTACGAAAACGTCCTGGAATGTACATCGGATCAACAGGTCCTGATGGTCTACATCACTTGATCCGCGAGGTTTTTGATAACTCCCGTGATGAGGCGATGGGAGGTTTTTGTGATCATATCGAAATTACATTATTACCTGATAATATTGTCCGAGTGGCTGATAATGGACGTGGTATTCCAGTTGGAAAACATGCTAAAACTGGTAAGTCAGCCCTGGAGGTTATTATGACGGTCCTTCATGCTGGAGGTAAGTTCGATAACGAAGCTTATAAATTCTCTGGAGGTTTGCATGGAGTTGGAGCTTCTGTAGTAAACGCACTTTCTACTTATACTCGAGCAGAAGTACACAAGGATGGTGATAAATATTTCCAAGAGTATTCAATTGGAAAACCAAAAAAGGATGTAAAGAAATTTGGAAAGACAAAACATAATGGAACGGTTATTACCTTCCAGCCTGACGTAACTATCTTCGAAGAGGTAAAATGGAATTGGGAACGTATTATCAAGCACTACCAACAACAAGCATATCTTGTAAAGAATCTTCGTGTTTCATTGATTGATGCACGAGAGTATACAGGAGACATTGATTTAGAAGATACCTATTATCTTGGAGACCTGAATATGCAGGTCCCATCACAAAGTTTCTACTTTGAGGGCGGAATTGTATCTATGGTGCGCTATTTAAACGCTCACCAAAAACCAGTACATAAGAACATATTCCATGTTGAAAAAGAAACTGAGGATGGAATCCACGTAGAAGTTGCATTGCAATATGTAAATGATATTTCACCTCGTATTGTTCCGTTTGCTAACAACATTTCAACGCCAGGAGGAGGAATGCATATTACTGGATTCAAGACGGCACTTACACGTCTCTTGAATGTATACAACAAAAAGAATAAAATTCTTTCTGAAAAAGATGGAGCACTCACAGGTGATGATGTTCTTGAAGGAATTACCTCTGTTGTTTCGGTAAAAATGAAAGAGATTCAATTCGAAGGGCAAACCAAAGACAAACTTGGTTCACCTGAGGCGCGCGGAGCTGTGGAATCAATCTTTGCTGAATCATTCTCTAATTTCCTAGAAGAGAACCCTGATGACGCGAAATCTATTCTACGGAAGGCAGCACTGGCTCTGAAGGCACGAAAGGCAGCAAAGGCAGCCAAAGATTCGATTCTTCGTAAAGGAGCTCTAGAAGGGTTTACCTTACCCGGTAAGCTAACTGACTGTCAGACCAAAAATGCTGATGAAGCTGAGATCTTTATTGTTGAGGGAGATTCTGCGGGAGGTACTGCTAAACAAGGACGTGATCGAAGAACACAGGCTATTTTGCCACTACGAGGTAAACCATTGAACGTAGAGCGTGTTCGTTTAGATCGTATGCTTGGAAACAATGAAATCAAGTCAATGGTGATCGCGTTTGGTACTTCAATTGGAGAAACCTTTGATATCGAAAAAATACGTTACAAGAAAATTGTTATCGCGACGGATGCGGATGTCGATGGAGCTCATATTCGAATCCTTTTGATGACGTTCTTCTTCCGTTATTTCCGAGAGATGATTGATTTAGGATATCTGTATATTGCTCAACCACCTTTGTACAAAATCAAAAAAGGGAAATCACTTCATTATGCGTATTATGAAGATGAGAAAAATGCTATTTTGAAGGAGCTTGGTGTTGAACAAGATGTTCCTGATGAATCAGATGACGAAGAAGATGCTGTTGATGGGGAGGACGAAGGAAAAGAAACTAAGAAAAAGAAGTCAGGAAAAGTTCACCTTCAACGATATAAAGGACTGGGAGAAATGAACGCAGAGGAATTATGGGAAACAACTATGGATCCTGAAACGCGAACATTAAAGCAAGTAACCGTTGATGATGCTATGGAGGCTGATCAAATCTTTGATACCTTGATGGGGGCAGATGTTGCTCCTCGTAAGGCATTTATTCAGAACAATGCAAAACTCGTTGAGATTGATATTTAAAATAAAAAAGCCTTAGGCTTTTTTATTTTTAAGAATATGGTTTAATTGAACACTAACCAAACTTAATCGCGTATGGACCCACAAAGAATATTGAATAATTCAATTACAAAATTTCATGATTTCATAGAGAAGAAAAAACAAGTAATTCAGAAGTTAAAAAAGTTGTGTGATGATGTATTTTCTACAGACTGGACGATGGAATTAAAAAAAGCTTTTTGGAACCTAAAGGCTATCAGCTTTCTTAATGAGTTAGCGGATATTGCGTATGGCAACAGATCTTTGGAGAGTGATGTTGTGGAAATGACGAAAGCTATAATGATTTAATAAAAAACCCTGCATAAGCAGGGATTTTTTTATGCCAAACATTTGTCAGCCATTTTCTTGAGTGCCGCAATATGGTTTCTTTTTTCATCACGCATGTGCTCCCAAAATGCTTTCTCTTCTTCATCGCGTGCTTCGTCGATATAGTGGTTTTCGATACGCCAAAGTGATTTTTGTTCTTGAACGAGTTGGTTAATAATATTAAAATCGTGGTTGTTCATAAGGGTGTGTGTATTACCTAATAATACCTAGTATACCGCGTTAAAGTCGAACTATGATAGTATTCATCTATGATACAAAAACTAAAAAAGAAATTATGTAAACGGTTCTGCAAAAAAAAGCCTTTGCGAGATATCGTTTTAATTTTTCCGTACGACACTCAGGAAAACAAAATGTTAGTCATTGAAGAATTTATACATCATTATGATCGATCCTTTTGGAAATTTATTAGTGGCGGTATTGATAAACAAGACAAAGATAACCTCACTCATGCCCATGAAGAGCTAGCAGAAGAGATGGGAATGCAATCTGAAAACCTCTACCACTTTCATTCAACTGAAAAGATTTTTGGAATGAGAGGTATTCATTGTTTTGTTGCTGAGAATCCAAAACTAATGGAACATCCTCCAGAAAATCCTGATACAGATATTATCACTGACCGTAAATGGCTGAGTCAAAATGAGTTTCAAGGTATGTTAGATTCAAAAGAACTAATTTGGAACGAGGGAGCTATGACGGCATTACAGATATTTAGGAAATATTCTAACCAATAAGGCATATAAAAAGAACCTAAGAAATTAGGTTCTTTTTATACGTACTATTTACCAGCGTAGTGACGGCTATTTGGTCGCGTTGCTGCAACAGCGAGCATTTCCTTTTTTACTGCTAATCGTTTTGTTGTCTTGTGAGATCGTGTTTGCTTCATGTTTCCCACACTGTTTTTTCGTTTTCCCATAATGTAGATAGTATACACAAAATAAAAAATAATAAACCTTTCTAGTGTGATAAGATACGTTTATGAAAGTAATTAGCCTAAATACTTGGTGTGGGAGAGCTGGGAGTAGTATATATGATTTTTTTTATCAATATAAGTATGTAGATATATTCTGCCTCCAAGAGGTTGATTTAGATGGAACTAAATTTGGTTTAGATATTACAGGTTCAAACCCTCCAGCTGGAGATCCGTATTTATTTCGTTCAGTTCAAGATATTTTGGTAAACCATCATGGATTTTTTTCACCAACACTTGGTCGCTGGTGGGGAAATGCTATTTTTGTGAAGAAAGAAATTTATAGAAATATTACAGCATCAGGTGAACTGATTATATCTGATGCTCAGCAACAGTATGTTGATTACGATACATGGTTTCGAAGAACTATTCAATGGGTAGACTTTAGTGATGATAGAAAAGAATATACATTAATTAACCTTCATGGATTATGGGAAAAAGGTAAGGGAAAAGACGATAGTTCTGATCGTATTGATCAATCAAAAAAGCTAATTGAATTTATGGATACAAAGATTAATAGAAAAATAATATTAACCGGGGATTTTAATTTAAATCCTGATACTAAAAGTATTAAGATGATTGATGATTATCCATTAAAAAATCTTATCAAAGAATACAACATAACTGATACACGAACTTCATATTACAAGAAAGAAAGTCGTTTTGCAGATTATACTTTTGTAAGTCGTGAGTTGGAAGTTAAAGAATTTTATGTTTTACCGGAAGAAGTCTCAGACCATGCTCCATTGTTCTTAGAGATATAATTTAAGAAATAAAAAACGCATATGCGTTTTTTTAAATCCTATCATCTAGGTATATTTCTTTTTGAAAGTGAAATTATTTACTATTAAATAATGTAATATAAATATGCACATGCTATTATATATATTATGTCATTTGAAAATCCACTAGATAGAATTAAAAAGATGAATGCTGATAATTTAGCAGACAAGGAAGAAGAAAACTCTTTGTCACTAGAAAAAGAAAAAATAGATCAAGAAGTTGTAGACCATGAATACCTTTCAGTTACTGAAGATAAGGATAATTTCGATGTGTCTATTGAAAAATTAAGAGGAGCAATATCAAAGATTGAAGGTTCCAAGGAGGAAATAGAGGAGCAAATTCATCTTGCTCTTGAGGAGGCTTCAAAAGATCCAGAAACACTGAAACATGTTAAGGATAATTATGAAGAAGTATTTAGCGGTCTTATTTCAAAAAAAAATAAATTAGAAATTGAAAAACAAGATAGTGAAGATTCACATCTCGTTGAGGAGGTGTTATCTAGAGAAAATGATAAGAAAATTGATAGTTTATATTCAAAAACAACAGGAGGAAAAGAGGAAGCTAATGAAGAGAAGATGGGAAAGGTTGAAATTTTATGGAAAGAAGTTACTCAATATACTGATGGACGAGATAATGAATATTTTGGTAAAACATTTGATGAAATTCAAGGAAAATTATCACTTGATGAAATTCAGGAGCTTTTGGAAAGCAATAAGAAATTAAAAGATATAGAATCAAATTCTTTTATAAAAAATGAAAAATGGGAATTGTTATCTTTTAATAAATGGCAAGGGAAAAATATTGAAACCATAATGGGTACAAAAGAACTATTAAAAAATAAATATACTGAATTAGTTTCTGAATATAAAAAAGAAAAGAGTCAATTATTGACCTATAAAATTCCTGACTTTGAAGATATTATAGTTGAAAGATTTGCTGGTGATTATTGCCATATTAATTTATCTCAAGGATTTGATGAAATAAATGAGGTTACTAATGAGTTCTCTATAAAAGAGAGTCAACTAAGAGAGAAGGTCCAGAATATAAAAAATACCTTCTTTAAAATAGGACTTAAAAATGCTCAAAATGAATTCCAAAAAGTAGAAACAGAAAATAAAGAATTCGATGAAAATAATAGTTGGAATAAATTAGTTAATGTAGAAAAAGGTCTTTCAGAGGAACTTACTTCTTTCTATAATAAAATAGCTCTACAAGGAATTCCATCATATCTAAATGAAATTAAGAATGGAAATAAGATTAGTGATTTTTTTCAAATTATGGAAGAAGACAAATCATTCTCACAAGAGGAAAAGGATTTAATAGAAGAAGAAAATATTTTAATGGAAAAAATAAAAGAAATAAAGGAAAAAGTAGAATTCTAAATAAAAAACGCATATGCGTTTTTTATTTTAATAAATCTTTAATTGAATCTATAAATGAATCCAATGTTTTTCCTTTTTCACCGCCGTCCTTTGTTTCTATTGTTATTGTTTTTGAATTGACTTCTTCATCACCTATAACAATCCAATAAGGCAGTTTGTTGTTTTTGGCTTTACGGACTTTCTTACCAAATCCGTCATGGTCATCGTTCCATAGTTCAACGCGTGCGCCAGATGCTTTGAGTGATTCAAATACAGACTGTGCATACGAACTGTGTGCCTCGAGGTTGATTGGAATGATAGCAATCTGCGTTGGAGCAAGCCAAAGAGGGAAGTGACCAGCAAAGTGTTCAATAGCGAGGGACATAAACCGCTCTAGTGATCCTGCAATAGCACGGTGAATCATAACAGGAGTCTGACGATTTCCTTCGTTATCTGTGTACTCAAGTTCAAACCGAGCAGGTTGAACGAAGTCTAATTGAGCTGTTCCTAATTGCCATTCTCGTCCAATAGCATCCCGAAATTGGAAATCAAGTTTTGGTCCATAAAATGCTGCTTCACCTTCTACTCGTTTGTAGTTGAGATTATTTTCTTGTGCGATCTCTTCGAGGATTGATTCAGCTGTGTCCCAGAGCGTGTTTTCTCCGATATATTTACCAAGGTCTTTTGAGTCACGAACTGATAATGACACCCAATAATCACCATCATTAAACATTTCCATAGCTGTGTAGAATTCTCTGATGATTGAAACGATATTATTTACTTCGACTTTGATTTGATCTGGTGTACAGAAGATATGTCCGTCATCCTGTGTAATTGAGCGAACACGGGAAAGCCCCATTAATTCTCCTGCTTGTTCATCACGGTATACCATAGTGGTTTCTGCATAACGAAGAGGAAGGTCACGATACGAACGAGGTTCAGCATCGAAGATTTGGGTATGGTGAGGGCAGTTCATTGGCTTCATGACAAATTCAGCATCTGATTTACCTTTTACATAAAAAAGATCGTCTTTGTATTTATCCCAGTGACCTGATGTTTTATAAAGATCAGATTTCGTAATATGTGGAACACAAACTTGTTCGTATCCATATTCTGATTGGATGCTTGTAATTTTCTCTATTACGAGATTTCTCATCTTTGTTCCTTTTGGTGTAAAGAGAGGAAGACCTGGTCCAACCTTTTCTGAGAAGGTGAAGAGACCAAGCTCCTTACCAATTTTTCGGTGGTCACGTTTTTTCGCTTCTTCTTGTTGCGTTATGTACGCAGCAAGTTCTTCCTTGGTATCAAAAGCTAATCCATAAATACGCGTAAGCATTTTGTTATTTTCATCTCCTCGCCAATATGCACCAGCAAGACGCTCTAGTTTAAATGCATCCATACTAATTTCTTCTTTGAAATTTTCGACATGCCCTCCACGGCAAAGGTCGGTGAAGTCACCTGACGTGTAGAGTGTAATCTCTTCACCTTTTGCTTCGATCTCATTAATGAGTTCAATTTTATATTCGTTTCCTTTAAAGACGTCACGCGCTTCATCCGCCGAAACTTTCTTACCTTCAAAAGTGGTCCATGAATTTGCCATTTTTTTCATAGTTTTTTGGATTTTTTTAAGATCCGCATCATTTATTGGTTCTGCAAAATCCATATCGTAATAGAATCCATTATCAACAGCCGGCCCCAAGGTTACCTTGGTATCAGGGTAGAGTTTTAATGTTGCTGCAGCGAGCAGGTGAGCAAGGGAATGTCGTTTTTTCTCAATATCAGTCATAGGTACTATTGTAGCCTTTCATATGGATTTGGCAAAATAGTGTATGATATTAAATATGAAAAACTATGATTCAGGATTTACTTTCCATGGCATTATAAGAAGTTTTAGAAACTCATTCAGAGGCTTTCGAGTATTACTTCGAAATGAATATAACCTATATATTCAATTAGCCTTTGGTATTTTTGCTATTTTATTTGGCTTTCTATTTGATATTTCATATACCGAATGGGCAATTCAATCTGCGGTCATTGGGCTAGTGATATTCTCTGAACTTGTAAATACAGCGATTGAGAAAACAATGGACCTAGTTCATCCAGCATATGACGAGCGAGTGCGTGATATTAAGGACCTATCCTCAGGTGCCGTGCTATTTATGGTGATGGTGTCAATCACTACTGGACTGTTTATATACCTACCTAAAATCATTGAATTGATAAACTAAAATAACCCCTCGGGGTTATTTTAGTTCTTCTCCTATAATTGCTGCGCCAGCATCAACTTCATTTTCAATAAACACAGCTTCGCCAAGAATAATTGCTTGTGTTGCTGGATGAGATTCAGAAATTTATGACGTACAGTCCATTACTTTTGTATGATTCTCTGCTCCTAGATACAGTCCTACAAGAAGGGCAATAGCTGCCACTACAGGCAATCAAATAAATGATTTTTTTGTCATGTTTTTTTGTGATGTTAGGTATTTTTTATCTTTCCAGCTAGTACTATAAAAATATGAAATAAATTTCTATATTTTTAGAAAGCTCCTCATAAGAGAAATATATGAATCAGAGATTAACTATTTTTCTAATTTCTTGAGTCCTTCAATAATAATAGTTTTCTCCCCATCACGATCAGAAACTTTTGCTTGCATGGCGATAACCTCATCTTCAATAATGATTTCAAGGTTTGATGCATAGGTCTTTGGGAAGACAACTGCTTCTATACTACCGGTCAGGTCAGCAATTCGTATGAAGGCCATCTTCTGACCTTTCTTTGTTGTAATTTCTTTTATTGATTCAATAATTCCACCAAGGACTATTTTTTGTTCACCTCGAATATCTCCTGAATGAATCATTCCGATATTATGTTGTGATTTTTCAAACCGTTCTTTGAATGGTTCAAGGGGGTGACCTGAAACATAGACCCCAAGGATTTCTTTCTCCATAGTGAGTCTATCTTCATCAGAGATAGGGTCGCATGGTTTAAGCGTGATATGAGATGCATCGTCAGCAAAGAGAGAACCTTGGTCAGTATGCATACTTTTTTGACCTTTATTGTATTCCAAAAGTGCCTCTAAGTTATATAATAATTGACCACGCTCTTCGAATGAATCTAATGCTCCAGCCATAATTAAGGCTTCAAGAGATTTTTTATTAAAGTTTTTATGACGAACTCTGTTTAAGAGATCTTCAAGAGAAGTAAATCTGCCTGCGCGTTTACGTTCCTCTATAATTGCATCAGCTATAGCTTCACCAAAGTTTTTAATAGTGTAGAACCCAAAACGGATGGCTGCAGGTTTGTAGTCATCCGATGTAACCTCTCCTGTTGCTGGAATTGCCGTGAATTTTCCAAAACATTCATTGATGTCTGGTGGAAGGACTTCGATCTCCATATTTTTGCATTCATGAATAACTAAGGCAATCTTATCAGTATCACCGGATTCAGCAGTCAGCATGGCTGTCATGAATTCAATAGGGTAGTTAGACTTCATATAAGCGGTTTCGTAGGTGATACGTCCGTAACTTGCCGCATGAGCTTTGTTAAACCCATACGCTGCAAAGGTCTCAATTTGATCCCATAGTTCGTCTGCAACACCTTGCTCCATACCACGTTCCACACAACCAGTAATCAATTTCTCCTTTTGTTCTGCCATCATTTCTGGAATTTTCTTTCCAATGGCTTTACGTAATTTATCTGCATCACCCCAGGTAAACCCTGCGAGCTCTACCGCAATCATCATCACGTCATCTTGGTAAATCAAAATTCCATACGTTGGTTTTAAGATCGATTCCATTCGTGGATCTAGATATTTTACTAACTGAGGTCGACGTTTCCGTTTAATATATTCAGGAATAAATTCCATGGGCCCTGGGCGATACAAGGCAATCATCGCATTGATCTCATGAATATTAGTAGGCTTCAAGTCCACAATCCACTTTGTCATACCTGATGATGCCATCTGGAAAATACCCATTGTTGCTCCTTGTGCGAGAAGTTTATAGACACCTGAATCATCCAAATCAATAACGTCTAGGTTTATATCTATGTCTTGGAGTCTTTTTACGAGGTCAACTGCATCTGCCAGAATAGATAAGTTTCTAATTCCCAAGAGATCAAATTTTGGCATGTTTACAACCCCATCTCGATCTCCTGTATACATATCATATTGGGTAATAATTTTCCCACCTTTTGGATCCATTTGAACAGGACAAAAATCGTCAACACGAGACGGTGCAATAACTACTCCAGCAGCATGTACAGAAATATGCCGCGCGCAACCTTCGATTTTTTGCGCGAGATCAATAATACGTTTTACATCAGCATCAGATTTATATAATTTTTTGAGATCTGGTTCTTCATCAAGCGCACGAGCGATAGTCATCGCGAAACCTTGTGAACCTATAGGAATCATCTTTGAAATTTTATCACCTATCTCATATGGATAGTCGAGTGCTCGTGCAACGTCACGCACAGAACCTCGTGCAGCCATTGTTCCAAATGTTCCAATTTGCGCCACAGCTTTTTTTCCATATTTTTGTCTCGCATAATTGATCAGATCATCCCGCCGAATATCAGCGATATCTAGGTCAACATCAGGAATACCTTTTCGTCCTGGATTCATGAATCGTTCAAACGGAAGATTGAGGACGAGTGGGTCAACCTTTGTAACAAAGTTTAAATAAGAGACAAGTGACCCAGCCGCAGAACCTCGCGTGTTGGTATAAATTCCCATTTCTTTTGCAGCTCGAACAAGGTCCGCCATAATCAAAAAGTACGATGAATATCCTTTTGATTTAATAATATCTAATTCATATTCGATACGTTCAGTAACTTCAGTACTCTCTGTCATTCCACGTTTTGGAATTCCTTCGTAAGTCATTTTTTTCAAATAGTCATCATAGTTCGTTCCTTCTGGAATAGGAAACTCGGGGAAATACCAAGAATCAATATCGATCTCAACATTACACCGTTCTGCAATTTTAAGAGAGTTCTCGAGCGCCTCTGGGTAATCAATAAATTTTTCTTCCATTTCCTTTGATGAAGTAAAGTGAAAATCTCCACGCATAAATCCTGGATTAACACGATTACCGCTTGTTGAAACTCCAAGAAGCGTATCAAAAGCCTCTCGATCATCAGGATCGAGATAGTGGTTATTGTTTGTAGCAACTAGAGGTGCTCCCGTTTTTTCCGAAAGCATTTTCAGATCTTTGTTAATTGTCTCAAGACCGTCAATGTGATTATTGAACATAATCTCAAGATAGTAGTTTTCTTTTCCAAATACGTCTTGGTATTCATTGATTATTTCTTCTGCCTTTGTGAGATTCTTGGTAAGTACGGCTTGTCCGACTTCACCAAAAACTCCACCAGACATACAGATAAGACCTTCAGAGTATTCTCGTAATAATTTCTTATCCATACGTGGACGGTAATAGAACCCTTTGATATATGACTGCGTCACGATCTTCATGAGGTTTTTGTAACCAGTCAAGCTAGAAGCAAGGAGGGTGAAAGGATAACGTTTATTATCAATTCCATGATCTTTTTGTTCCATAGTTCGAAACGCCATATACGCATCCAAACCAATAATTGGCTTGATATCATTTTTTTTACACTGCTTATAGAACTCGATACACCCGTACATTGATCCATAATCAGTAATGGCAAGTGCCGACATATTATGCTCTTTGGCACGAGCAACCATATCAGGAATTTTAGTAAGCCCTTGGAGGAGAGAATAGTGTGAGTGATTATGTAGGTGTACAAACTTAGATTGTGACATGTCTTGAGTATACCAAATGTTTTACATGATGAATTATTGACGAGTGCTATACTCATAGGTATGAAGCAACTCAAAAAAGTGCGAATAGTAATTGTGATTGGAATCATTGTAATTTTTCTTCAGAAATATCAACAGAACCAAGAAGCATCAGCCATACCAGATATTCAAGGTGAGGTGACGTTAATACGTATTGTAGACGGAGATACCTTGGTTGTAGAAATTAAAGATATGGAAGAAAAGGTTCGTATTATTGGTATTGATACCCCAGAATCAGTGAAGCCAAATTCAAAAGTTGAATGTTTCGGACAAGAAGCAACAAATCAGATGCGCTATATGTTGGAGAATGTATCATCAGTGCATATTGAAACAGATCCAACTCAAAAAAATCGTGATATACATGGTCGACTGTTAGCTCATGTTTTCTCTAATGGAGAGAATATAGGGGAAAGAATGATTACCGGCGGATACGCATACGAGTACACCTACCGTAAACCTTATATCTACCAAGATGAGTATCTCTATGCCCAAAGTCAGGCACAAAAGGACGAACGAGGTCTTTGGTCACCAGCAACATGCAACGGGAAATCTTAAACATGAATGAAGAATTAATACAAAAAAAACTCAATACACATGATGTCCTTGTTGGGATAGATGAAGTAGGACGAGGTCCGATTGCTGGTCCTGTGAGTGTTTGTTCTTTTGCCGTACGGAGGGAACATTACTCAACCGTGCAAGAAGCACTTAAAGAAATTACTGATTCCAAGAAAATCTCTGAAAAGAAACGTGAAGCGTTCGTTGGGATTATTAAAGAGCTAAAAAATAAAAATAAAATTGCCGTGAGTGTAAGTTCAGTTTCAGCAAAAGATATTGATTCGCGTGGTATTGTGCCAGCACTGAAAGCTGCCACTAAACAATCCCTTGAATCAGTAACATCCACGATGGAAGGGAACACTTACGTATATCTAGATGGATCACTTTTTGCACCAACTGAATTTGATCAAGAAACAATAGTAAAAGGAGATTTAAATAATTGGCTAATCAGTGCTGCTTCAGTAGTGGCAAAGGTTGCGCGTGATTCCTTAATGGTAAAATACAGCGAGCAGTATCCAAAATATTTTTTTGAAAAGCATAAGGGTTATGGAACAAAAAAACATTACGAAGCGATAGGTGAACATGGGCTCACTGACATTCATAGAAAAACATGGATTCGGCTAAAATAAAAGATTTCTTCATAATTTTTTCTAAGCATAAATAAGAAATAAATCTGGATATTTTTACCTACAATACAAAGCTTAGGTCCTTATAATCCTTTGTTTCAAGGGTATGTGAAAAACATACAAAAAAAAGAACTTACCTTTTTTCCGTATGTTGTTTCTCGCTTGTTGTAATAAGCTTGCCAAAATAACGTTCATCCGTATACTAGATTCATTATGGTTATTAGAATGAGAAGTACAAGATCACACACAGGTAACAGACGGTCGCATCACGCACTGAAAGCAAACACTATCGTTACTGATCCAGATACAAATACAAGTCGTTTACGACACCGTGTTGATATGACAACGGGAATGTATCGAGGTCGTCAAGTGATTGATATTACAAAATTGGCAGCTAAAAAAGCTAAAAGAACACAAAAAACAAGCTAGGTTTAGCTTGTTTTTTACGTTATAATAAATATCTATGGCAAACAGGCAGTTGTTCAGAACAATTCTTTTACAAACGTTGTATGAATGGGATGTGCGGGGTTATGATAATACCGCTATTTCACACTACTTAGGATATACCCTGAGTTCTTTTAATGACTCTGATGATGACGATGGTGAGATACTTTCTTTTGCTCAAGAGATTGTTAAGAAGCACACCGTAATTGATGAAATTATCGAAAAAGCTGCACCGGATTGGCCTCTGAAGAAAATATCGACCACTGACCGCAATGTCTTGCGGCTCGGTTTGTACGAACTTCTTTTTGGTGATCACGCTGTGGTACCTCCGAAAGTTGCAATCAACGAAGCAGTCGAATTAGCGAAGCGTTTTGGCGGTCCAAAATCTAACAAATTTGTAAACGGTATTTTAGGTGCGGTCTACCGAGAAATTGGTGAACCAGGAAAAGACCAAACAACGAAACCAAAAATGCCGGAAACTCCTTACGAAGAAATGCCTATTGATCAAAAAGGGGCAGCGGTTCTCTACAGTGTTGATCAACATGATGTTGTACGAATTGGAATGGTTCATGATGTATTTGGATATTGGACTCTTTCAAAAGGTGGAATTAAAGAAGGTGAGACGCCTACAGAAGGAACGATCAGGGCAATAAAAGAAGAAACAGACTGGACTGTTGAAATAATGGCTGACCTTGGTGATAATGAATACATTGCGTACCATCCTGAGCGAGGACCGGTTCGAAAACATGTTGAATATTTCTTGGCGAAATCAGTATACACACAACCAACCCTAGAGGTTGGCTCTGGTGGTCTTGATGATGTGCGCTGGTTTGAATTAGATGACATTACCGATTTAAACATCTACGAGGATGTCTCAAAAATGTTAATTAAGGCAATGGGAATGATTACTGAATTAACGGGAAAAGTTCCTGGAATGCCCGCACAAGAAATTCAAGAAAAAGTAGAGAGGATTGCAGCATCTCTTAAGGAAACTGAAAATGTTGTAACGGAACACGTAGATGTAGCTTCGATGAAAGTCGCTGAACTCAAGGCGCTCGCAAAAGAACGAGGTCTTAGTGCGTACACAGCACTCAAGAAAGCAGAGCTTATTAAATTACTTTCTGAATAATGGTATGGAAAAATATTTTACATTTGAACAGGGTCTTGGAATTGAATTTGAAAATAAACGACTGTTACAGCAGGCGTTCATTCATCGTTCCTATATTAATGAACACAAAGGGACTGATTTGAAGCACAATGAACGACTTGAGTTTCTTGGTGATGCGGTACTAGAATTGGTAGTAACTGATTTTCTATTTAATGAATATTCTGATGCTGAAGGGCGTCTTACTGCGTATCGTTCTGCATTAGTCCGTACTGAGAGTATCTCGGCTGCAGCTCGAAAAATGGGTATGAATGATCTGTTGATGTTATCAAAAGGAGAGTCTCAGGATCAAGGGAAAGCACGTGACTATATATTAGCAAATACTTTTGAATCATTTATTGGTGCTGTCTATTTGGATCAAGGATACGATACTGCAAAAGGAGTAATTGAGACAGCATTGTTTCCAAATATTAAGGCTATTGTTGAGGAGGGAACGTGGCGCGATGCTAAATCATACGTTCAAGAAAAAGCTCAAGAGATTTACTCAACTACACCTGAGTATCGATTGATTTCATCAGAAGGTCCAGACCATGATAAACATTTTGTGATGGCGATTTATTTTGGAGAGAAGAAAATTGCTGAAGGATCAGGAAACAGTAAGCAGAAATCACAGCAAGACGCAGCACAGCATGCACTCGTTGCTGAAGGTTGGGACCAAGACTAAAACCCTTAGAACACAAGGGTTTTATTATATATGAAGGTACCCGCTAGGGTGAAATATGATACAATACGATTAATTAACTCAGCATGCACTTAAAACGATTAGAACTGAATGGATTTAAATCATTCGCTCACAAAAGCGAATTTGTTTTTGACGTACCAATTATATCTATCGTTGGTCCAAATGGTTCAGGAAAGTCTAATGTAGTTGAATCAATACGTTTTGTGCTTGGTGAACAGTCGGTAAAATCTATGCGCGGAAAGACAGGTTCGGATCTTATTTTTAAAGGATCAAAAGATATCTCTAAGCTTAACCGAGCCTCAGTAAGTATTGTTTTTGATAATAAAGACCGCGTGTTTCATCTGCATCAAGACAACAACGAGCGCGTTAATATAGATTTTGATGAGGTGACTATTAGTCGAGAGGTATTTTCAGACGGAGTAAATAAATACCTCGTTAACGGAAGCGAAGTTCGAATGAAAGATGTTCATGAGTTGATTGCTTCTGTTAATATTGGAGCATCAGGCCACCACATTATTTCTCAAGGTGAAGCTGATCGATACTTGAATTCAAATGTGAAAGACCGTCGTGAACTTATTGAAGAAGCACTTGGTTTGAAGGTGTATCAATACCGTATTAAAGAGTCACAACGTAAACTTAAACGTGCTGAGGATAATATACGTGAATCAGAGTTATTGCGGCGAGAGATTGCACCTCATCTACGTTTCCTTAAGAAACAAGTTGATAAGATTGAAAAGGCAAAGCATTTGAGAACTGATCTTCATGAGCAATATAAAACCTATTTTGCTCAAGAAGATTATTTCATTAAAACACTTGAAAGAGCCCTTGATGCTGATCGTACAATCCTTCAGGAACAATATACTGAAGTCATCGTATTCCTTGATTCACACACTAACCCAGAAGATGTGACCAGGTATGAGGAAGAATCACAGATTATTTCTCACCAACAACGACTAAAGGACATTCTGCGCGAGGCGGTTAGTCTACGTCAGAAACTTGGGAGTATAGAAGGTATGATTTCATTGCTTGAGAAGCAGCAGGCTCCATCAGAAACCAAGCAACATCCAGGATTTTCGTTTAGAGTAGTTCATAATTTCTTAACAAGCTTACTTGGAAGAATTGATCTATTTGATTCAAACAACACCATATCTTCTCTTGGTGAAATAAAATCAGATATTCAGGATTTTATTAAACAACCATCAACTGCTGTTCAAAATGACAATAGTTCAGAAATAACTGAGCTGATGCTTGAAAAGAACGACGTTGAAAAGAGTGTCTATCTAAAAGGAGAAGAAGAGCAATCAATTCAATCTACTATTGTTGAATTAGAAGCCGCGCTTGAATTAAAACGGAATAATGAACGCGAATCTCAGCGTCAGTATTATGAATATCTTGCAAAGAAAAAAGAACTCGATACAAAACGAACACTGATTACACATAGGGATGAAACACTAGGTATTCGTGTACAAGGTCTCAAAGAAGAACATGAGGAGGCACGAGTTCTCTTGGGTCTGAATGCTATAGAATATCAAGCCATTGCTCTTGAGCATGAGATGGACATTAGTGCTCAAACCCAAGAGCAGGCACGTCGAGAGATGGAACGTATTAAGATCCGACTCGAAGATATAGGCGGTGGTTCAGGTATAGAAGTAATTCAAGAATTCCAAGAGACACTTGATCGTGATCAGTTCCTAGAAAAAGAAATCACGGACATTACTTCATCGATAGAATCATTAAATATAATTATCGATGAACTGAAAGGATCACTTGATATGCAATTTGATATTGGTATCCAGAAAATTAACGATCAATTTGATCGATTCTTTAAATTGATGTTTGGAGGTGGACAAGCAAAATTAACTCCATCTGCTATCAAAAAACGGAAAAAGAAAATTACAGAAGAAGGTGAACAACTTGAACTTTTAGATGATGAAGAAGGAGAAAAGATAGAGTATGGTATTGATATTAATGTCCAATTACCAAGAAAAAAGGTTTCTGATTTGGATATGCTCTCGGGGGGCGAACGGTCATTGACGTCTATTGCGCTCCTGTTTGCACTGTCACAGGTTAATCCACCCCCATTTTTGGTCTTGGATGAGACTGATGCTGCGCTGGACGAGGCTAACTCTAAAAAATATGGAGATATGATTGAATCATTATCAAAATATTCTCAGCTTATTCTTGTTACTCATAACCGGGAAACTATGAGCCGCGCTCAAACCTTGTTCGGAGTAACCTTAGGAAGAGGTGATGCATCAACAACCTTGTCACTACGACTTGAGGATGCTGCAAAATATGCAAAATAAAAAACTAACTCCATGAGTTAGTTTTTTATAAATAAGCTACGTAATGTTTAAGATAATCTAGTACGTTACGTGTATCCTGCTGTCTGGTATTAGATTGGAGGATTACCACAGCAATATTTTTTGTTTGGTCATTAGCTATTTTAATCTGATAGTAACCAATACTTGTTTGTCGGGCTGCATTAGTATATCCCGTCTTTCCTCCGCGGAATTCAGGAAAAACAGAAGCTTTATTAATGTTTTGCCAAAGGTACGAACCGTTCTCTTTAAATGAGAGACGTGAGATGTCAATAATTTGTGGGTATTCGTTTCGTACACCACGCATCATAGTGAATAAGTCAGTGGCGGTTGAACTATTTCCTTTAGATAATCCTGTTGGGTCGTTAAAGTTAGTGTCATACATACCTAATTTCACAGCGCTTTGTTTCAACTGAATTAAAAATAATTCGCGATTACGTTGTGCTGCAATAATCTCTCCAGCATCATTTGATGAAACCAAGAGTAGCGGGTAGAGAAGTTCACGAATCGTTAACATATCACCTATTTTGAAACGTCCTCGATTCCCTTCGACGGCTAATTTTGCTTGAGTGATTTCGGTAAGCTCATTAGCGTCAAAATTCTCAGCTGCTGTATAGGCTGTCATATATTTTGTAATAGATGCAATAGGAAAGACGGTATTTGGTTTTCGTTGAAAGATTACCTCACCAGTATCAAGATCTCCTACTAAGAAGCTATCAGCATTGATACTACCTAATCGTTCTAGTTGCTGGAGGATATATTTTGATTCGACAACCTCATTTTCTTCTTCATTGAAAAAGAACAACTTATTGCTTGCCAGTCGTGAACGAGGTACTCGCTGGATTAACTTGTCTTGGTTACTGGTATAGAATGCTTGTTTACTATTTTGCAGGCCGAAGGTAATTGAGAACAAAGAAAAAGACCCAACAATTAATGAAAGGGCAAGGGCCACATGTGCTATACGGTTTTCTTTCTTATGTGTCATATAATATATGTTATAACAGTCCAAGATTAGATGTCAAACTACTTCTTTATTTGAGGTTTTCTCCGATGATCTCTTGGTTTACGTGGAGGAGCCGCTTGAGACTTGCCGTCAACTACTAATACGTAATCAATTAATCGCTTTGCAATGTCTACACGTTTAATTTTTAGTTGGATCTTGTCTCCAATCTTGAACGTTTTCATGGTTCTTTTACCTATGATAATTCCAGATTTTTCTTGGAATTCCCACATATCATTCCCAAGGTCAAAGAGGCGAATCATTCCTTCTGATCGTGATTCTTCTTCTGCGACGAAGACACCAAATTTTCCAGCACCCGTAACAACACCCTCAAAAATATGGTTGACGTCTTTGGTGCTCATATATTCAACTTGTTTTAGTTTAATAGAATTACGCTCAGCAGTTACAGCGCGTTGTTCTTGTTGTGAGCTGTGACCACACATTGTTTCATACCATTCTTGGTCTTGATCATGCTCAGCACCATCAAGTTTTTGTTGAATGAGTCGATGTGCCAATACGTCAGGATAGCGTCTAATCGGTGAAGTAAAGTGACTATAGTGTTTAAATGCTAATCCAAAGTGACCAATGTTATTGGTTGTATAGACAGCCTTTTGCATTGAACGCACAATAACGGTTTGAAGCGTATCGTATTCAGGTGTGCCTTCAGCTTCTCGAATAATACGTTGTAATTCTTTTACAGGAATCATTCCGTCGACAAGTTGAGTATTATAACTGAGTAGTTTCAAGAATTCTTGTAGTTTTTCCATTCGATCAAGTTCAGGTTTCCCATGGACTCGATAGATAAAGAAAAGAGATTTTTCCATAAAACCTGATACACGATTATTAGCCAAGAGCATAAACTCTTCGATAAGTTTATTGGTATCAATTCGTTCTTTTACCTTTACGCTGACAGGAACTCCTTTTTCATCAAGAATAAATTTTACTTCGTGAGTTTCAAAATTCAACGCTCCTTGTTCGTAACGATTCTTTGTATAGATCTTTGAGATACGGTTGAATTCTAAAAGTTCATCAACGTACAGACCTTCTTTTTTGTCCAGGATGTCTTGTGCTTCTTCGTAGGTAAAACGCTTATTTGAGTTAATGATGGTACGTCCAAACCATTCATCTTTAACGTCTCCTGTGGTTGGTTCAATTTCAAATATAGCAGAATACGCTAGTTTTTCTTCATCTTGCCTTAATGAACATAATCCGTTAGACAAACCTTCTGGTAACATTGGAATTGTTCGATCTACCAGGTATACGGATGTTGTGCGTTTCTGAGCTTCGCGATCAAGTGCGGTTCCAGGTTGTACATAATGAGATACATCAGCAATATGAATACCAATCTCATAGTTTCCATTGTCCATTTTCTTAAAGGAAAGAGCATCATCAAAATCTTTTGCGTCAGCTGGATCAATAGTAAAGGTTAAGGTATCTCTCATGTCACGCCTGGTTGTGCGTTCTTCATCAGTGATACCTTTTGCCTCTAATGCATCTGCTTCAGCTTCAACATCAGCAGGGAAGGCATAGTCAAATCCTTGCTCAAGGGCAATTCCATGCATGTGAGCATCGTTAGAATCTGGCTTACCAAGGTCTTTGTTAACAACCCCAACCAATCGAGGTTCATACTGTTCAATTTCTACAAAAGTCTTGTTTCCAATTTTCCCATTACCCACGCTATTCCTTGGGATAGTAATATCAGGAATCTTAAAATTATCTGGCACAAGAACAAAATGATCACCGTGCGCTTTTAGGGTCCCAACGAATCCTTGCTGGGATCGTTTTACGATTTCAATAATTTCTCCTTCATTTTTTTTACTATCAGTAATACGTACGCGGACGATATCTCTGTGTAATGCCGTCATGTGGAGATGTGACGGAACTTCTATGGCGTCTCCTGTTTCCTTATTTCTAATGTATGCAATTCCGTTCTTCCCAAGAGAATATACTCCTTCAAAACTATCTGTGTTGTTCATGACCTGAGTATAACACGCAATAGATAAAGGCATATTATATTTTCTTGCCAAAAGCTATTATTTTGATAGTATCAGGCGCATATGTTAATGATGAGATTACAACGAGTAGGACGACGAAATGAAGCACACTTCAAAATTGTCGTTATTGAAAAAACAAAAGGCCCTAAATCACACCGGTATGTTGATATTTTAGGATCATACAACCCAAAAATGGGAACAGTTACTTTGGATGAAGCTGCAGCAAAAGATTGGCTTTCAAAAGGGGTACAACCTTCTGACACCGTATTCAATATGTTGGTAACAAAAGGTCTTATAGAAGGACGAAAGAAAAACGTTCTCCCTAAGAAGTCACCAACAAAAAAACGAAATGCACCAGATGAAGAACCAGAAGTCAAGGCACCAGTATCTAAACCAAAAGCTGATGTAGCCAAAGAAGCACCAGTAGTTGAAGACACAACTGAAGAAGCACCAGTAGAAGAGGCTTCAGTAATCGAAGAAGTTACTGAAACAGAAGAAGCACCAGCAGCCGAGGAAACTCCCGTTGAAGAAAAAATTGAAGCATAGTCTTCTTTTTTTTTAGAAAAATTTTGAGTTCGTTTTACAGAAAAAAGGTCATAATAAGTAAGAATTCTTTTTCTGACAAAATTCACTATTGTCGCTTCTGCGGAAAGCTCTGTAGTTCATTTTCTTCTTCTTTTGGTTTATACTTTGTGTGCACCTTCTTTGTGCGTTATCGCCTCTAGTGAGAGTCGTTAGCGGCACTCACTTAGGATGATCTTGGAGCTCGCACCTAGCGACTCTCAGTGGAGGTGATCAAAAAAAACAGACGTATGTCTGTTTTTTTGATAGGTCTATGGTAAAATCGATTGTATGAAATTATTGAAGAAAATGTTTGGAGACGAGAACCAAAAGAAGCTAAAAAACGTTCAAAAAACAGTTGAAAAAATCAATGCTCTAGAGTCAGAAATAGAAGCGCTATCTGATGAACATCTAAAAGATAAAACACAGGAATTTAAAGATCGCCTAACACAAGGAGAAACTCTTGATGAGATTCTTCCTGAGGCTTTTGCCGTTGTTCGAGAAACAGCAGTCCGAACGCTTAGTCAACGGCATTATGATGTTCAATTAATGGGAGGGATAATGCTTCACGAAGGTCTTATTACTGAAATGAGAACTGGGGAAGGAAAGACATTAGTTTCAACCTTACCTACATACCTAAATGCCTTAACAGAAAAAGGGGTCCATGTTGTGACGGTAAACGATTACTTGGCACGACGTGATGCACAATGGATGGGTCAAGTTTTCGCTTTCCATGGTCTTTCAATTGGAATTATTAACGACAAAGAGCAATCATTTATGTACGATCCGGGTCATCAGGAGGTTGATGAAGAGCGTGATGAGCTTGGTTCATTTAGAATCTTTTATGAATTCCTGAAACCAACAAAACGAAAATCAGCATATGAGGCTGATATTACGTACGGTACTAATAACCAATTTGGTTTTGATTACTTGCGGGATAATACCGCGCAACGACCAGAACAAGTCGTTCAACGTGGGCACAACTATGTCGTTATTGATGAGGTAGATTCAATTTTAATTGATGAGGCGCGCGTACCATTGATCCTTTCGACAGCTGCAGATAATGCAGGTGATATTTATGCCGCAATGAACACCATTGCAAAATCTCTTGTAAAAGGGGAAGACTACGAGGTTGATGAAAAACTACGGGCTGTGACAATTACTGATCAAGGGATCAACAAGGCTGAAAAATCATTAAAGATTAAAAATATTTATACCCAAGAAAATATTAAACTCGTTCACCATTTAGAGACATCTTTGCGTGCTCAGTCTGTATTCCTGCGAGATCGTGATTATGTTGTACAAAAGAACGAAGTAATTATTGTTGATCAGTTTACTGGTCGCTTGCAAGACGGACGTCGTTATTCTGATGGATTGCACCAGGCTCTTGAGGCAAAAGAACGTGTAACCATTCAGCAAGAATCAAAGACAATGGCGTCAATTACCTACCAGAACTATTTCAAGTTTTATAAAAAGCTCTCAGGTATGACAGGGACAGGTATGTCATCCGAGGAAGAATTCCAAAAAGTATATGGCATGGATGTAGTGGTTATTCCAACGCATCGAGAAATCCAGCGTTTAGATCAAATTGATTTAATTTACCAAACAGAAGAAGCAAAATTTAAAGCGATTGCAGTAAAGGTAAAAGAAAAACAAGCCAAAGGACAACCTGTTTTGATCGGTACGGTGTCTGTAGAAAATAATGAAATGTTATCAGCATATCTTATGCAGGCAGGAGTTCGTCACCAAATGTTGAATGCAAAGAATCATGAAAACGAAGGAGAAATTATTGCTCAGGCCGGAAAGGCCGGATCAGTAGTTATTGCGACGAACATGGCAGGACGTGGTGTTGATATTAAGTTAGGAGGGAACCCAGCAACACCAGAACAAGAACAAGAGATCAAAGACCTGGGTGGTTTGTTCGTGTTAGGTACGGAAAGACATGATGCTCGCCGTATTGATGACCAGCTACGTGGACGTGCTGGACGTCAGGGAGACGCTGGAGAGACGCAGTTCTATGTATCACTTGAAGATCCAATTATGAAAATATTTGGAGGTGATCGACTAAAATCGATCGTTTCTAAGCTTGGTCTAAAAGATGACGAAGCTATTCAAAACAAAATGATTTCAAAGCAGCTCGAAGGAGCTCAAGAAAAGGTAGAAGGATTTCACTTTGATGGACGTAAATCAGTTCTTGATTATGATAATGTTTTGTCATACCAACGTGATACAGTGTATGATCGACGTGGAAAAATTCTTGCAGGTGATATGAAAATCATCAAAGAAATTGAAACAAATATTCTGACGGTGAACGAGGATTGGTCAGCAATGATCAAAAAGAAACAAGAAGAACTTGATCTAAAACAATACCAAGAATTGTTCACGCGGATTACTTTATATGTTACGGATATGTTATGGATGCAACACTTGCAGGTTATGGACTACACACGTCAGTCAGTAAATCTTCGTGCTTATGGTCAACGTGATCCATTAGTAGAGTACAAGAAAGAAGGATTACGTTTGTATCAGGAGATGGGAGATGCATTTACGAGTAAGGTTGCTGAACTGTTTGCTCATGTTGAGCTTAGAAAGCAAAGTGCTACTGCAACTCAAGGTGAATCAGATACTCCTGTCTTAGCTAAAAAAGACGACAATGTTGAGATAATGAAAAATGGAGAAGTACGTCGAGTTAAAAAGAAAAAACTTGATGACTTTATCGCAGCAGGTTGGGAAACAAGAAAAAAATAAAACACCTTTCGGTGTTTTATTTTATCAAATTCATAATAATCACTAATGTGACCTTATTCATTTAATTTTTTAAGAATAAAATATTATTCTTCGCTCATCTCTGCTTTCTCAGCAGGGCATGTTCCTCCTTCACATTTCTTTGAAGCGTCACATGTTTCTCCTTCACAGCATTTACCACTGTCGCATTTCTTTGATGAATCACATGCTCCTTTTGTACAACATCCTTTACATCCACCTTTTAGAAGGATCCATACTCCAAGTGCTAATACCACAATTGCGATAATTGGTGATGCTCCAAAGAGAGTCACTGAATAGAAGATAGCTCCTGCCATGATCACGATTCCCACTACTGCAGCAATTTTACGTGTTGGTTTGAAGAATACTCCAATACCAGCAGCAAGTTGTCCAAGTCCTACAAGAATTCGCCCAAATGCTTCACCTTGTCCAAATAAATCAATTTGCGTGAACATATCTACTGCTGGAGCAGCTCCTGTTAATTTTCCGATTGCCCCCATAAAGATAAGTGCCGCAGCAAATAAAATTTGTGGAAGATATTTTAGTAATTTTTTCATATTAAATATTTTTTTTATGATTAATTGATAATACGTTTGCAATTATATCACTTTTTTGTAGAGTTTGTATAGAAATTAATTTTAATTAAAAAACATATCTATGGAAACACTACTTATTGTATTACTAGTTTTTATGGGTATGTTGAATGCTCATAAAATAGTTCTCTCTTTTAGAGATCAACGCAAGGTTAGATTGCGTCCAGGACTTCAGCAAAAGATACAGAAAATGATTCAAGAATTATTACAATCTGGAAAACTTATCGACAGAAATATTGGTCGTGAGTTGCCATGGTTGTATAAAGTACCTTACAAGGCAGTTTTAGGTGCTAAATTCCCAAAGAAGGTAATTTTTTTGCAGGCAGGGGTTCATGGGTTGGAATATTTTTCAATACAAACCTTACTTATTTTTATTAAATTGGTAAACGAAGATTTATTATGTCGTTTGGGTATCCGAATTATAGCGATTCCTATAGTAAATTATTGGGGTTTCGAGAATTATAAACGTACCAATCAAAAGAGTGTAGATCTTGCGCGTGACTTCCATGTGTATAAATCTCCGCTCACGGATGTCCCTTCTTATTTATTTGTTAGAGGTTATAAAATGACACCTACAATTAAACAAATAACTATTCTAATGGGTAAGACTTGGTACCACCGGGGTGATAGTCAATTGCAAATTGAAACTCTTGAAATATTAAACATTGTCTCTGACATTCTTATTGATAATAAAAAAGTTGCTCTGTATGATTTCCATACAGGTAATAATAGTCGTGCGACAACAGTATGGAGGAGTGAATTTGATATGAGAACTGGAATACCTTCTCATTTGGAAAAAGTGTTTGCACATTTTAATGCGATTAATAAAAATAGTATGCATTTTGCATCGATAGACTACACGACACTTGGTGGTTTGTTTGAAGGGTTATCTCAAATATTTAAAGAGAGTCATCCCAATCTAGATGCTAATACTATTGAATTATCAGTTTTAGAAAAGGCCGATTTTTGGCATTATAACTATTACTATTTTTTCACAACAGTCTTTGAGCCAAAAAAGAAAAACCGTGCACGAAAATTGAAAGAAGAAGTAGAAAAAATTCAAGCTATTATCGATGCAGAAATGCGGACGGAACAACTTGAAAATGAAATAGAGTCTGTAAGCACTACTTTTACTGAGGTAATTTATATGTCTCATAAAAATACTGTATAGACAGCTGAATAAAAAAATCCCCCAACCGTAAGGAAGGGGGATTTATTTGTGGAGATGGGCGGACTCGTCCACATGTAAAATGCTAATGCATTTTCACGCTGGTCCCAGCTCCTCTGTCCTGCTCGTCATTCTTCCTCAATTGTACATGAGTCCGCTTTTCTCGTCCGCCGAACAGTTCACAGGACTGTTCTTCATCTCCACAAAAGAAAAACCCGAAAGGGCTTTTCTTAATTTTGTGGAGATGGGCGGACTCGAACCGCCGTGTAAGAAGGAAGCCTTCAAACGTCTACATATATAGTCTTACTTAATTTGTTTAGAGTCATGACCTAAAAGCAGGACAAAAGCGATCAATCCTCGATTCTTCTTTGTTTCAGTTTATAGAGGAGAAAGCTCTATATTCCTAGATCAAATTTTATGATACACCGTTACCTGTATTGAACAGTAGGGCAGGGTGCACTAGCCGCGAGGTGTGTTACGCGAGCGCTAGAGTGTTCACCGTGTATGGTGAAGCAATTGATTTTCCAGTTAAGGAGTGCAGCGTTTTACAAGTTCACTACCAACTCGATATGCAATTTGAAGACAACGAACTTCCTAGCGAAGCCTGTCATCCCCTGAAACTTCCCCTGCGGGAAGTTTCAGCCCGCTCCGAAGGATGGTCTATATGAGCGTAAGCGAATCAGACCAAAGGGAGTTAGTTACTATGATATGCCAAAAAAAAATACTCACAAGAGCATTCCGTAATCCTTGAGGACTGTTTGCTTGCAATGGCCAATCCGAGGAGGAATCACGAGGTAGGCAAAGGCATCTACTTACTAGTCTAAGCTAAAATAAAAAAAGTAACAATAGTTACTTTTCAATATATGTAAAACGAGAAACCTTTTTGCCGGCTAGCGAAACACTTTCTGTAAATGCGCTCATTGGACGTACCCAAAGAGCTTTGTCACCAAATTCTGGAGAATTATGGAGTGCTCTATAGACGACTAAATCTTTGAGTGTTTTGCTGTGTTTTGCAATTCCAATAACCTCGTATTCCTTACCTTTGTGATGTTTATATTTTCCTAATTTAAATTCTTTCATATATGTGTTAATTATTATTTTTAATAGCTCGTTCAACCTCGCGTTTACTTGTTCGATCTTTTAAGGTCTTTCGTTTGTCATGCAATTTCTTACCGCGAGCCACCGCAATTTCAATTTTGATAAGATTCCCTTTTTCGTAAATTCTCATTGGGACTACGGTTAGCCCTTGTCGTTTTTGAGAAGCTTTGAGGTCTTCTATTTGTTTTCTTGAAAGAAGAAGCTTTCGTTTCTGATAAGGGTCTAATGATTCCTGATGCGCGTGGCCAGCTTGGAACAGAGGGAAGTGCGCACCAATCAGAAATACCTCATTGTCAACCGTGATATAGGCTTCTTTGATTGAGCCATGTTTAAGACGTAAGGATTTAACCTCCCAACCTTGTAGTTTTACTCCTGCTTCAAAGGTGTCCATTATCTCATAACTTCTTTTTACTTGTTTGTTTACGAGCAAGTTCATAGTAGGAGTATACCCCATGAGTGCTTCCAAATATATAGTCACTACGTTTCTTGTATTTTAGGGCGTAGTGAATTTCGAAAATAAAAAACGATTGACTGGCATACAGCTATTGCATGCTTGGTATATTAATGATATAATTTAAGAAACGTTACATTATGATAAAACAAGTTGTCAAGAAGGTGTACGCGAAAAAAAACGCTTTGAAGGAAAGGTTACGAGTTCTTAAAGAGAAAAACGGTGGTACCTTACCATCCCTTAGTATTCGACTAG